>WLJF01000027.1 GCA_009701945.1 Actinomycetota bacterium | reverse complement strand
GGCTTTGAGGATTACACCCGCATCAAGCATGTGATGACCAACCTCAACGCCTAACCCCAGCCCTAAATCACAGGAAAAATTCTTCGATTTAGGTTTGGCTCACGCTCAAAAGGGTTACATAATGAGCCCTGCAGCACCGTCCCTTACACCGGCATAAAAAGGAGCCCACCACATGGCTAAGCAACCTCTCTCTCAAGAAGCACGTTCAATTCTTCAATCAAAAGTTTCTCGTCGTGCAGTTCTTGCAGGCGCAGGCGCGGTAGCAGGTGCGAGTGCGCTCGCTGCATGTGGTTCTGGTGGCGGCTCAGGTTCTGCCAAGAATTCAGTTCGCTGGGGCAACTGGCCTCTCTACCTCGATGTTGATGACTCAGGTAAGAAGTACCCAACTCTTGAAGCATTTACTAAAGAGACTGGCATCGATGTTAAGTACTTTGAAGATTACAACGACAATGACGAATTCTTCGGAAAAGTTCAGGCACAGCTCAAGCTTGGGAAAGATATTGGTTATGACCTCGTCTGCCCAACAGACTGGATGGCATCACGTTGGATCCGTCTTGGATACACACAGAAGTTTGATGCAGCAAATATTCCTAACGCCTCAAATATTCTCGACACACTTGCAAGCCCATCATTTGATCCAAAGCGTGAAAGTTCATTGACATGGCAGGGCATCATGGGTGGTTTTGGTTGGAATACAGCCAAGAACCCAAAGGGTATTCGCACACTCGATGATCTCTTCTCACCAGGAAATAAGGGAAAGATTGTTGTTCTCTCTGAAATGCGCGACACCGTCGGAATTATTCTTCGCTCACAAGGCGTCAGCCTTGCAACTGTGACAGAAGATCAATTCATGAACGCTGTCGACTTCCTTGCTAAGAAGATTGCAGATGGCTGGATTCGTGGAGTTAAGGGCAACGAATACGCTGAAGATCTCACATCAGGAGATGCCACAGCTGTTATCGGTTGGTCAGGCGATATGTTTATTCTCAAGTCTGAAAATGAAGGCAAGTTTGACTTCGCTATCCCAGAATCAGGCGGAACAATCTCAGGCGATAACATGATGATTCCTTCAACTGTGACTGCAGAAGCTAAGGCAAATACTGAAAAGCTCATTAACTACTACTACGAGCCATCCGTTGCAGCTGAAGTTGCTGCATATGTGAACTACGTATGTCCTGTTAAGGGTGCTCAGGCTGAGATGGAGAAGATTGATCCAGATCTAGCAAAGAGCGAATTCATCTTCCCAAGTGCGAAGACAATGGCGAACTTGAGCGTTTTCCGTTCTCTCACACCAACTGAAGAGACAACGTGGACCGAGGCATTCCAGAAGGCCGCCGGCAACTAAGTGTCAGATATTGCAAAGAGCGCACGAGGAGATCTCAAGCTTTCGAATCTCACTAAGTCATATGGTGATTTCACTGCTGTAGATGATTTGTCACTTGTCATACCCAAAGGCTCATTCTTCGCTTTACTTGGACCTTCTGGGTGTGGCAAGACAACAACTCTTCGAATGATTGCAGGTCTTGAAGAACCAACCCAGGGCACGATTGCCTTGGGTGAAACAGATATTACGGATACTAAGCCTTATCAGCGTCCTATCAATACTGTCTTTCAAAACTACGCCCTCTTTCCACATCTGACTATCTTTGAAAATATTGCATTCGGTCTTCGCCGTCGTGGAATCAAAGATGTGGATGATGCGGTCAATAAGGCACTTGATCTTGTTGAACTTCCACATTTAGCACAACGCAAGCCAACGCAGTTATCCGGTGGACAGCAGCAGCGCATCGCACTTGCTCGCGCCATCGTGAACCGCCCAGCTCTCCTCCTCCTTGATGAACCACTCGGTGCGCTCGATCTCAAACTGCGTCGTCAGATGCAGATTGAGTTGAAGTGGATCCAGAAGGAAGTGGGCATCACATTCGTTCACGTAACTCACGATCAGGAAGAGGCCATGACAATGGCTGACACCATCGCTGTGATGAATGAGGGCAAGATCGAACAGATGGGCTCTCCTGCAGATTTATATGACAATCCAGAGACAGCATTTGTTGCTAACTTCCTTGGTCAGTCAAACCTGATTAAAGGAACTATTTCAGGCAATGATGGTGCCAATCAGATTGTCGATCTCTTCGGACAGAAGATTTCGCTGCAGAAAGATCGCTCTCATGGGGTTGATAACTCAATCTATGCAGGTATTCGCCCTGAGAAGTTCCGAATTTCTCGCCTTGAAACTGCCACATCAGGCAATGTGCTTACTGGTGGAAAAGTTGAAGATGTTTCATACATAGGTGTTTCAACTCAGTACCAAGTATTGATGCCTTGGGGACAAGAGTTGATGGTCTTTGAACAAAATGATGATGGTGTTGCACCATTTAGCGTGGGAGAGCCAGTCAATATTTCATGGGAGCCAATCTTCACATTTGGTCTTCGCGGTGATGAAGATGCTGAAGCTGGCACAGAAGTGAACCCTGATGAGGATCTGGACGACGAGTGAAGAAAATAAGTACTCCTTATCTCCTGCTCATACCGGGGATGGGGTTCCTCTTTACCTTCTTTCTACTTCCCCTCTTTAACCTTGCGCAAACTTCTACGCAGACGCCAGTCGGTGGGGGAGATACAGGCCAATACGAACAGACTTTCCGTTTTCAGAATTACATCGATGCCTTTGTAGAAAATAGAGAACAGTTTGGTCGCTCTTTTCTCTATGCAATTATTGCAACAGTTCTCGCTCTAGCGATTGCATATCCACTTGCTTACGCCATTGCATTTAAAGGTGGCAAGCTCAAGAACTTCATGCTGGTCTTAGTCGTTGCCCCCTTCTTTACATCATTCTTGCTCCGTACCATTGCATGGAAGCAGATTCTTGGGGAAGAGGGCTTTGTTGTTCCGACGCTTCGAACTTTTGGAATCATCTCCGAGAGCACAACCCTCACATCCAGCGCCTTTGCAGTCGTTGCGGGTATGACCTATAACTTCCTTCCCTTTATGACTTTGCCACTGTATGCATCCATCGATCGCATCGACCCACGCACACTTGAGGCATCTGGTGATCTATATGCAAATGGTTTTACAACTTTTCGCAAAGTGACTCTGCCACTATCCATGCCAGGTGTTGTTGCAGGAACTCTTCTTACCTTTATTCCAGCCGCTGGTGACTATGTCAACGCTGCAATTCTTGGTAGTCCGCAGACCAAGATGCTCGGAAATGTTATTGAGTCGCGCTACTTCAAGATCGTTGATTACCCAACAGCTGCAGCGCTCTCATTCACCTTGATGGCCGCCATCTTGATTCTTGTGACGGTCTATGTGCGCAAGGCTGGAACCGAGGAGCTTGTATGAAGAAGTTATCTCGCTGGTTTGGGCGCAACCTCATCCGCATCTATGCAGTCGTTGCATTCACCTATCTCTTTATCCCTGTTGCATACACATTTGCCTTCTCCTTCAATGATTCAGGTAAGAGCAATTTGGTGTGGAAGGGCTTTACCTTCGATAATTGGAAGAACCCTTGCGGTGCACCAGAGATTTGTAGCGCACTCGGTAACTCCATCAAGATTGGCTTCCTTGCAACCGTATTCTCAACAATTCTCGGCACGATGATTGCATTTGCACTCGGTCGCCATAAATTCAAGGGGCGCTCAACGACTAACCTGCTGATCTTCTTGCCGATGGCAACGCCTGAAATCGTTCTCGGTGCCTCTCTTCTCTCACTCTTTCTTGTCTTTAAGATCAATCCAGGCTTCTGGCCTACCGTGATTGCACATGTTCTTTTCTGTGTGTCATTTGTTGTTGTTACCGTGAAGGCGCGTATTGCAAGCCTTGATCCTCGACTAGAGCAAGCTGCCATGGATCTCTATGCCAATGAGCGCGAGACTTTCCGACGAGTGACATTGCCATTGGTTGCCCCTGGTATCGCAGCTGCTGCGCTTCTTGCCTTTAGCTTGTCCTTCGATGATTTCATCATTACCAACTTCAACTCAGGCACCATGACGACTTTTCCTAAGTTTGTCTATACATCTGCAGCCCGCGGTATTCCGGCGCAAGCAAATGTCATTGGTTCATCGATGTTCTTCCTTGCGCTTGCCATTGTTGTTATCGGACAATTTGTAGGTCGCAAGCGCAAAGTTTCATGACGCGCGAAATCATCATTCTGGGTTCCACCGGCTCCATTGGTGTTCAAGCTCTTGAAATCGTAGAAGCTAATCCTTCACTTTTTACTGTGGTGGCACTTACCGCAGCTGGCTCGAACCCTGATCTTCTGATTGCTCAGGCTAAGAAATTTAAGGTCAAAGTAGTTGGTGTTGCTAAGAATGGTGATGTCATCCGCGCGGCACTTCCAGGAGTTGAAGTAGTTGATGGCCCAAATGCATCTAGTGAGGTTGCTGCTATCTCGTGCGATGTTGTTCTCAATGGCATCACAGGCTCGATAGGACTTGGACCAACTCTTGCAGCCCTCGATGCCGATAACCGTGTGGCACTTGCTAATAAGGAATCACTTGTTGCAGGCGGAGATTTAGTTCTTGCGCGAGCAAAGGAGAACCAACTACTTCCCGTTGACTCTGAGCACTCTGCAATCTGGCAGGCGTTGATGGGTGAGAAGAAATCTGAAGTTTCAAAGCTAATTCTTACGGCTAGCGGTGGTCCATTTAGAGACCGTGCAGATCTGTCTGGAGTCACTGTGCATGAAGCACTGGCTCACCCAACCTGGATTATGGGTCCCGTTGTTTCTATTAACTCTGCAACGCTGATGAATAAGGGTCTTGAAATTATTGAAGCTCATTACCTCTTTGGAGTTGCCTACTCTCAGATTGAGGCTGTCATTCATCCACAATCTGTCGTGCACTCCATGGTCGAATTTGTTGATGGTTCAACTATTGCACAGGGCTCTCCTCCCAATATGAAGGGGCCAATCTCTCTTGCACTTTCCTATCCACATCGCGTTGCTGGTGCAACGAAGTCAATTGATTGGACTCAATCCCACACCTGGAACTTTGATCCGATTGATGAAAAGCGTTTTCCAGCGATTGCTCTTGCTCGTGAAGTGGGCACCATTGGGGCAGGGTTACCGGCAGTATTCAATGCCGCCAATGAAGTTGCTGTTCAAGCATTTGTTGATGGAGAAATTAAGTTCACAGAGATTGTTAAGACAGTATCTGCAGTAGTCGAAAAGATGCGCGGTAGCGTCAGCGGTGTTCTTCGGGATCTAGCTGATGTCAGTGCCATCGAAGATGATGCTCGTCGCACAGCTCACGAACTATTGAAGAAGGTCGGATAATGCAACTTCTTGGAATTTTGGCATTTGTAGTAGCCCTGCTCTTATCTGTGATGGTGCATGAATTTGGCCACTACATCACAGCTAAGCGCTTTGATATGAAGGTTACTGAATTCTTCCTTGGTTTCGGAAAGCGCATCTGGTCATTTACTAGAGGCGAAACAGAGTTCGGAATTAAAGCTATCCCTGCAGGCGGATACTGCCGCATTGAAGGAATGACGCCACGAGATGAGATGCCTGCAGGTGAGGAATCTCGTGCTTTCTATGGCGCAACAACAACGCGCAAGTTAATCGTTCTCGGTGCGGGTTCCTTTGCTCATTTCATTATTGGATTTCTACTTATCTTCTCTATCTTCTTTGGAGTTGGCGTTAACGCACTTCTCTCTGATGTGACAAAAGTGGCGCCAAATTCGGCAGCAGCAGCGGCTGGATTCCAGCCAGGAGATAAAATCATTGCTATTGATGGAGAAGAAGTCACTGATTGGTATCAGGATTCGCAGGCGATTGCTGCCTCAGAAGGAGATGAACTGACATTTACTGTCTTGCGCGATGGGCAAGAGATTTCGATTACTGCAGCTCCTACATACCTGACCTCTGAGAAGCGTTACATGTTAGGTGTTGTCACCAAGATTGGGATTAAGCGCGAGGGGCTTCTTACATCAGTGAAAGAGTCAGGTCGGGCCACTGCAGTTCTTACTCGCGAATCCGTCAAGGCGCTGATTTCACTTCCCACAAAGATTCCTCAACTCATTCGCCAGACCTTTGGTGATGAGAAGCGTGATCCCAATGGACTTGTGGGAATTGTCGGTGCAGCTCGTGTTTCAGGAGATGCTGTCAGCAGCAATAAGCTCAATAACACTGAGCGCCTTGGAACATTCCTGCTTCTCATTGCAAGTCTAAATATCTTCGTTGGTCTCTTTAATTTGCTTCCACTTCTTCCACTCGATGGTGGACATATGGCAGTTGCCATTGCAGATGAAATTCGCGCCTTCTTCGCTCGTCTTCGTGGAAGGCCTCGACCTGCTGGGATCGATGTGAATGTGCTAACACCAATTACGATGACAGTCTTTGCGGTGCTGGCGGTGCTTACTGCAATCCTGCTTATCGCAGACATTCTCAACCCTGTCTCGCTCAATCTCTAGAGATAAGGCAGAATACGGTTCATGGTTGATCTTGGAATTCCTAGCGCCCCACCTCCCACCTTGCATCCACGTCGCAAGACGCGACAACTCAAGGTTGGGTCTATTGGCGTAGGTTCAGATTCACCGGTCAGCGTTCAGTCGATGTGCACAACGCTCACATCTGATGTCAATGCAACCCTGCAGCAGATCGCAGAACTAACAGCTTCAGGTTGCCAGATTGTGCGCGTTGCAGTTCCATCACAAGATGATGCAGATGCACTTGCACAGATTGCAAAGAAGTCTCAAATTCCAGTCATTGCAGATATTCACTTTCAACCTAAATACATCTTTGCAGCTATTGATGCTGGGTGCGCCGCGGTACGTGTGAACCCAGGAAACATTAAGCAATTTGATGACAAGGTCAAAGAAGTTGCTAAAGCTGCAGGAGATGCTGGAATTCCTATTCGCATTGGCGTTAATGCAGGTTCACTTGATCCAAGACTTCTTAAAAAATATGGCAAGGCAACTCCTGAAGCGCTAGCTGAATCTGCGCTCTGGGAAGCATCCCTCTTTGAAGAACATGGTTTTGGCGATATTAAAATCTCTGTCAAGCATCACGATCCTGTCACCATGGTCAACGCCTATCGCATCTTGGCGGCAAAGTGTGATTATCCGTTGCACCTTGGTGTGACTGAAGCTGGCCCTATTTTTCAAGGAACGATTAAATCTGCAACAGCATTTGGAATCCTTCTGGCAGAAGGAATTGGCGACACTATTCGTGTTTCTCTATCAGCGCCTCCCGTTGAAGAGGTCAAGGTCGGTATCTCTATTCTTGAATCTCTGAATTTGCGTCAACGTAAACTTGAGATCGTTTCATGTCCATCATGTGGTCGCGCACAAGTAGATGTCTATACCCTTGCTGAGAAAGTACAGGCGGGACTTCAGGGAATGACTGTTCCACTTCGCGTTGCTGTAATGGGTTGTGTTGTGAATGGTCCTGGTGAAGCACGCGAGGCAGATCTTGGTGTTGCATCAGGAAATGGCAAGGGGCAAATCTTTGTTAAGGGTGAAGTCATTAAGACAGTGCCAGAGGCTCAGATCGTTGAAACTTTAATTGAAGAAGCTATGCGTCTTGCTGAAGAGATGGAAGCCGCAGGCGTTGCATCGGGAGTACCTTCCGTCACAACCTCCTAAAGGTCGGGTAGGGTTCGCGATATGTTGCGAATGTCCACCCTTTTCTTGCGCACGTTGCGCGATGACCCAGCAGATGCTGAAGT
>WLJF01000026.1 GCA_009701945.1 Actinomycetota bacterium | reverse complement strand
CGCTTGCGAGCCTCGTCGTAATCTTTACCTTCTTCACCATTATGCGCCCTGTCTTTGCCTCATGGGCAAATGTCTCTGGCGGAATTTTGATGTCCACAACGGTGATTGGTCTGATGGCAATCGGTGTCACCTTTGTCATCATCACAGGTGGTATCGATCTCTCTGTTGGAACTTCAATGGCTCTCGTTGGTGTAATCACCGGTAAGACTGTTATGGCGATGAACCTCAACGTCTGGAGCGGAATCCTCCTTGGACTAATCGTGGGAACTCTCCTTGGTGCGATCAACGGAATTCTCATCACTGTTCTTAAGTTGCCTCCATTTATTGCAACTCTTGCAACAATGAAGGGTGCTCAAGGATTAGCGCTCATTACTTCAGATTTGAAGCCAATTCTCTTCACAACAGATGTAAAGGGTTGGGATTCCATCGCACAAGGAAATATCATCCCGAATCTTCCTAATGCTGTGCTCATTCTTCTCGTCGCAGCTGTGATTGCTTCAATCATCCTCAATAAGACAGTCCTCGGTCGCTACACATTTGCAATCGGTTCAAATACAGAAGCAACAAAGCTCTCTGGCGTTAAGGTCAACCGTTGGTTGATCGCCGTCTATGCACTTTGCGGATTCTTCGTAGGTCTTGCAGCAGTTGTCATGACTTCACGTCTTGGTTCTGCTCAGCCTGACCTTGGTCTTGGTTATGAGCTTGAAGCAATCGCAGCGGTCATCATCGGTGGAACTTCACTTCTCGGTGGCAAGGGAACAATCTCTGGAACCATCATCGGCGCCCTCATCATGTCGGTTCTGATTAACGGACTTCGTATTCTCGAGCTTCAACAGGAATGGCAGTACGTAGTTGTTGGCGCAGTTATTCTCCTTGCAGTCTATGGAGATAACGTTCGCCGTCGCCGTGCTGGTGAGACCACGCACTAACTCGTTATCTGTTGCATGGGCTTCACCCTGGACCTACCCTTGGCTATGACTACAGGGGGCGGTTACGATGAAGTACAAATCAGTTAAGGGTTTACTCACCGGAGATGAATCACTCATCCCTGTAACTTTCATCGACAAGCTCGAAGATGTTCTTCATGGCTTTCTCGGAATAGTTCTCTTCGTTATCTCAGTCCTAGCAGCCGGCTATAGCTTGCAGCGCCTGATTGAAACTCGTCCATTCTTTCCACTCGGAATGATCCAAGCAATTAATGACATTCTCTTCGTTGTCATCATCCTTGAGATCATGCGCACGGTGATCGTCCGCTTCACAGATGGAATTTTCCAACTCGATAACTTCCTCATTATTGGAGTCATCGCAGCCGTTCGACACATTCTCACAGTCGGTGCATCACTGACAATGGAGAAAGAGAAGACCACAGAGTATTTCAACCGCGCATTGACTGAGATGGGCGTGAACACTGGAATTGTTTTAGCTCTCGTATTTGCGCTATTTCTATCTCGCGCAGCACGCAAACCTGGCGCAAAAAGTTAGCTCACTGACCTCATTCACATGAGGTGTCTATCTGGTGGCGGGTGAAGGATTTGAACCTTCGAAGGCAGAGCCGGGGGATTTACAGTCCCCTCCCATTGGCCGCTCGGGCAACCCGCCAGGGTCATACAAGTCTTACGGCGCTTTGGTAAGTGCGAGCGGCAAACGATACCTTAGGCACTTGAACTTTGAAAATCACAAGATTAACCACAAGGGAGCGCCACCGATATGGCTGATAGCAGTTTTGACGTAGTCTCAAAGATCGACCGCATGGAGCTAGATAACGCTATAAACCAGGCCATTCGCGAGATTGATACGCGCTTTGATTTTAAGAATACTGGCGCAAAGATTGAACTCTCAGGCGACAAATTAGCAATTGAGGCTGACACTGAAGAGCGCGCAAAGGCGACCTTGGATGTCGTTAAAGACAAGTTGATTAAGCGTGGAGTTTCACTCAAGCACCTTGATGCTGGTGAGCCACAGTTATCAGGAAAGATCTACAAGATTGCATCGACTATGAAGGAAGGCATCTCGACAGAGAATGCAAAGAAGATTGCAAAGTTTCTTCGCGATGAAGGTCCTAAATCAATTAAGACTCAGATTCAAGGCGATGAGCTCCGCGTGACTTCAAAGAGCCGTGATGATCTGCAAGAGGCTATCGAGCAGATTAAGAATGGCAAATTCGAATTTGCAGTTCAATTTGTAAACTTCCGATAAGTGGTAAAGAACCGGAGCGAGTATTCGCTGGGCCTTCTCTTTGGGGTCAGCGCATATATTTTGTGGGGCCTCTTCCCTCTGTATTGGCCGCTCCTAGAACCAGCTAACCCATGGGAGATTGTTGCCCATCGCGCTGTGTGGACGCTGGTTTTCTGTGCGATTGTTTTAGCAATCTCAAAACAAATTCATTCCACTATTGCAATCCTTAAGAGTCCAAAGAAAGTAATTGGCCTACTTGCAACAACAATCCTTATCTCTATCAACTGGATTACCTATATCTGGGCAACCAATAATGGACATGTGGTTGAAGCTGCCCTTGGTTACTACATCAACCCGCTCATCATTATTTCATTCGGAGTAATTCTGCTTCGCGAGAAGATGCGTCCTTTGCAATGGCTCGCAGTTGGTATTGCAGCTATTGGCGTTGGCATCCTTACCTATGACTATGGTCGTCTTCCCTGGGTTGCTATCTCACTCGCCCTCTCATGGGGCACCTATGGTCTTGTGAAGAAGAAGTTAGATCTTGGCGCACTCGATGGACTCGCAATTGAAACCTTGATTTCACTTATCCCCTATGGCTTCTATCTTCTCTATCTTGGCCACAATGGCACAGGGCAGTTTGGCCATAAGCCCCTTCTCACGATTCTTCTCATCAGCGCAGGTGCTATCACCGCTATTCCACTCTTACTCTTTAACGGCTCAACTACTCGCCTGCCCTATAGCACCATCGGATTACTGCAATACATCACTCCAACGATTCAATTCTCTATTGGTGTGTGGCTACGCCATGAAGATATGCCGACTGCGCGATGGATTGGTTTTATTGTGATCTGGTTTGCTCTTGCTGCGTTAGGTACTGATCTGGTGCGATCAAGCAGAGCGGTCGACAATAGCGTCGCACAGGGAAAATAGAGCACCTGTCACATCGTTGACAGGAAGTGGTCCAAGCGCTGCGCGAGCATCACGAGCAATATTCTGCAGTTGACCGCGCGATTCATCGAGTGCGCTATGTCCTCGCAGAGTCTTGAGGACCTGTGCAACAACTGCTTCATCTTTAATTGGAGCTTTCAGTAGTTCAATGAGATCACGATCTTCTGCCCGAGTAGATTTCAAAACATTGAGTGTGACCAGAGTTGGAATACCTTCTCGCAGATCAGTTCCTGGTGTCTTTCCAGATTGATGAGATTCACTTGCAATATCAATAACATCATCTGCTAACTGGAATGCAATGCCAATCTTTTCACCAAAGACTGTCAGAGTTTCTTTCACATCTGTTGGAGCACCTGAGACCATCGCACCAAATCGTGCACTTGCTGCAATCAGAGAACCTGTCTTATCCGCCACCACTTGTAGGTAATGCTCGAGGGGATCTTCACCATTTTGCGGTCCTTGCGTCTCCATAATCTGGCCAATGACAAGACGTTCAAAGGTTGATGCCTGCAAGCGCACTGCTTCAGGTCCTATATCGGCAAGGAGTGCTGAAACCTTCGCAAAGAGGTAATCTCCGGTAAGGATTGCAACAGTGTTGCCCCAACGACTATTGGCGCTCTCCACTCCACGACGAAGTTTTGCTTCATCCATCACATCATCGTGATAGAGAGTTGCAACGTGTGTAAGTTCGCACACCACTGCTGATTCAATGATGCCAAACTTATTCTTATCTCCGTAGTGCGATGCAAGAAGAGTTAAGAGAGGTCTAAGGCGCTTTCCACCTGCTGCAACGAGGTGGCGCGAAGTCTCCTCCACCAGTGGGTAATCTCCTTGAATATGGCTTAAGAGAAGGCTTTCAACCTTTGCCATTCCTGCCGAGAGCTCTGCCTCTAGGTCAGGGGCTAAACCAGGTATTCCGAATTTCGACATTATCGAATGAAGAATGCAGTTGATTCAATAAAGTTGATCAGAGGTGCAGGGAACACACCAAGAATCACAGTAATTGCAGTGGAGACTGCAATTGTAATAGTTGTGAGAGCTGATGGAATCACAACGCTAGTG
Source organism: Actinomycetota bacterium (assembly GCA_009701945.1). Taxonomy (GTDB): domain Bacteria; phylum Actinomycetota; class Actinomycetes; order Nanopelagicales; family Nanopelagicaceae; genus Planktophila. Next base: position 3,564 of record WLJF01000026.1, on the reverse strand, counting down.
CCATCTTCTACTGGATCCTTAAAGAACATCAGAACAATGACGCGAATATAGAAGAATGCAGCAATAGCTGATGAGAGCACACCAGATATAAGAATCCATGTGCTGCCTGATTCATATGCACTTGAGAATATTGAAAACTTTCCAATAAAGCCTGAAGTCAGTGGAATACCTGCAAAGGCTAGGAGGAAGAAGGCAAAGACTGAAGCAACAAGTGGTGAGCGCTTTCCAAGTCCACTCCAGCGATTGAGGTCAGTTACTTCACCTGATGAGTCGCGCACAAGTGTGACTACTCCGAAAGCTCCAACAGTGGCAATACCGTATGCAAAGAGATAGAAGATGGTGGCATCAAGACCTGACTTGCTCAAAGCAATCACACCTGCAAGGAGGAAGCCTGCGTGAGCGATCGATGAGTAGGCGAGCATGCGCTTAACATCACGTTGCGTGATTGCCACAACTGATCCAAAGACCATAGTAATAATTGCAATCAGAACAAGAGCTGGCTTCCACTGCCACTCTGCATTAGCAAATGCAACATAGAAGATGCGAAGGATTGCACCAAATGCAGCAACCTTGGTAGCAGCTGCCATAAAGCCTGTGATTGCAGTTGGTGCGCCTTGATAAACATCAGGAGACCATGCATGGAATGGAACTGCGCCAACCTTAAAGAGAAGTCCCACAGAGATAAATGCGATGCCAAGAAGTAGGAAGACATCATTTCCAGAACCGCCCACAACACTTGCCTGTATTCCTGTAAATGTTATTGAGCCTGAGTATCCATAGAGATAGGCAGCACCAAATAGGAAGAATGCTGAAGAGAAAGCACCAAGCAAGAAGTACTTGAGAGCTGACTCTTGCGACATCAATCTACGGCGGCGTGAAAGTCCTGCCATCAAATAGAGAGGCAATGAGAGCACTTCAAGGGCCACAAAAAGTGTGATCAAGTCAGTGGAGACCGGAAAGAGCAACATTCCGGCAACTGCGAAGAGAGTGAGTGGATAGACCTCAGTGACACGAAGATCAAGTTGTAGCGATTCACGTTCTTCATGGGAACCAGGAACTGCAGCAGGCATCGCCGTGAAGTTTTCTTGATCTGCAATCAGAAATACGGAGAGAAGTGCAATAATCAAGATTGATGCTTGAAGTAGGACTCCTGCTCCATCGAATGCCACAGACCCCATTGCAGCATCTGCTGAAGATTGTGTGCGAACCTGCATGAGAGCAGCAAAGGAAGTTACCAGCGATGCAACTGTTATAAACAGTTGCGATGTGTGGCGTGATGCACGAGGAGCAAATGCCTCGATAAGAACGCCAATAATTGCCCCACCAAGGATGATAAGCATCGGTGCAAGCTGTGCATAGTTAAGTACTGGAGCTGTGAATGACATTTACTTGCCTGCGCTCTCTGAAGGAACTGGATCAGTAAAACCTTGCACCTCAAGCACATGTGCTGAAGCTGGGTTAATAACGTTGAGAAGCGGTGCTGGATAGAAGCCAAGAGCGATAATTACTGCAATCACAGGACCGATCGCAATCTTCTCGCGGAGGTTGAGATCCCGCAGATTCTCATTTCCTGGAGTCGTTGGACCATGTAGCGCTTTCTGCACTGGAATTAAGATGTAGAGAGCAGCTAGAACAATTCCAAAAGTCGCAATAATCGCAGCTACTGGATAGCGGGTGTATGTACCGACCAGAACGAGGAATTCGCTCACAAAGCTTGAGAGTCCAGGAAGTGCCAGTGAAGACATTCCTGCAATAAAGAATGACCACGCCATTACTGGTGTGACGCGCTGTAGGCCACCGAAATCAGCAATTGTTGATGAACCGCGACGAGAGATCATCCATCCTGCAACCAGGAAGAGGGCAGCTGTCGAGAAACCGTGGTTGAACATATAGAGCGTTGCACCGCTATGACCTTGTGTAGTCATCGCAAAGATTCCCATGGTGATAAAGCCGAAGTGCGAGATTGATGTATATGCAATGAGTCGCTTGATATCGCGGGCACCTATAGCAAGGAATGCGCCATACAAGATTGAGATCACAGCTAAGACCATGATGACAGGGGTAAATGTCTTGGATGCATCGGGAAAGAGTGCAAGACAGAAACGGATCATTCCAAATGTTCCGACCTTATCGAGAACTCCAAGGAGAAGAACAGAAGTTCCAGGAGTTGCAGAAGCTGCTGCATCAGGAAGCCATGTGTGAAGTGGCCACACAGGTGCCTTAATTGCGAAGGCGATAAAGAATCCTAGGAAGAGAAGGTTCTGAGTCGTAGAGCTCATGTACTTATGCATCTCAGAGAGCTGACCGATATCAAATGTATGGCCGCCGTGAGTACCTGAGATGACATAGAGGCCGATGATTGATGCGAGCATCAAGAGACCGCCAAAGAGGCTATAGAGCAAGAACTTCACCGCTGCTGCTGCGCGTTCTCCGCTGCCATAACCACCAATAAGGAAGTAGACAGGGATCAACATCGCCTCGAAAAAGACGTAGAACAAGAAGACATCAGTTGCTGCAAAGACACCGATCATCATCGTTTCAAGAACGAGAATCAGAATATAGAAGACCTTTGCAGACCAACGTCCACCTTCAGATTCATTCCACCCAGCAAGGACCACAATCGGTGCCAAGAGAACAGACATGAGAATCAGAACGAGTGCGAGTCCATCGACGCCAACTGCATAGTTAATTCCAAAAGATGGAATCCACTGAGCAATCTGAACGAATTGGAAAGAGGTATTTTCAGAATCAAATTTGAACCAAGCCATAACGCCTGAAATGGCAACCAACACTGTGGTGCCAAGAGCGGCTTGCTTAATGCGAAGAACTTGATCACTTGGGATAACCGCAACAAGGAGTGAACCTAGGAGCGGAAGCAACATCATGCTTGTCAGCGCGTTCATTGTGTGACCACCCAAATTCCAGCGATCAAAGCGATCGCACCGATAAGAATGAGCGCTGCATAACTGCGAGCGAACCCTGTCTGTGTCTTGCGAAGAACTGCTCCTGCACCGAGTGCAGTACGGCCGATTCCACGAACTGCGCCATCGACAACGCTTTCATCACCTCTGACCAACAGTGAAGTTAACTTCTGCCCTGGACGCATAAAGACTGCCTCGTTAAATGAATCCTGCATCAAATCCTTACGGGCGATGCGAGTGAAGATAGAGACATTCTGTGGTGCCACAGAATCAACCTCAGAGAGTTGATACTTCATAATCGCAATGGCAACACCGATAGCAACTGCAACGAGCGCCATTCCGGAGACAACAATTGGCTCAAAGAGGTGTTCTTCATGGCCTTCGCCGTGCTCGCCGAATACTGGGTTGAGCCAGTTAGCGAGAGCATCACCACGAGTGAAGAGGAAGCCTGTTGTTACAGATCCGATTGCAAGAATTGCCATAGGAAGCCACATAAGAATTGGTGACTCGTGAGGATGTTGGTTCTCTTCCCATCGCTCTTTACTTGTAAATGTAAGGACCATAACGCGAGTCATATAGAAAGCTGTGATTGCAGCTCCTAAGAGTGCAGTTGATCCAAGAAGGATTCCCTTTACTCCCCCTG
>WLJF01000025.1 GCA_009701945.1 Actinomycetota bacterium | reverse complement strand
TTTTCTAGGTTCTATAGACGTCATAGACGCCTTCAATGGCGCGAACGGCTGCCAATACTGAATCCAAATGTTTGGCATCTGCCATTTCAAAGGTAAAGCGTGAAATTGCTACACGATCCTTGGTTGTACTCACTGCAGCGCTAAGAATATTTACATGCTGCTCAGAAAGTGTACGCGTGACATCAGCCAGCAATCGCGCACGATCTAATGCCTCCACTTGAATATTGACGAGGAAGACACTGGCAGCTCCTGCCAACCACTTCACGCCAACAATTCGCTCCATCTGATTAGTGCGCAAATCTGCGGCGTTGATGCAATCAACGCGGTGAACGGATATGCCTGAGCCTTTGGTGATAAATCCCATGATGGTATCGCCCGGTACCGGAGTGCAGCATCGAGCAAGCTTTGCCAGCACATCATCAACACCTTCTACTTCAATCGCACTTGATGTGCGCCTTGTTGCCTGTAGCCCCGTTGGAACATTCTCCATCGTGGCCTCTGGATGAGAATCTTCTCCCCCCATGCTCGCCACGAGTTTTTCAATGATGGATGCCGCAGAGACATGACCGTCACCGACTGCGCTATAGAGCGCATCGATATCGGCGTAATGCATATCGTGGGCGAGTTCTAGAAGCGCATGCCCTGCAAAAATCTTCTGTAACGGAAGTCCGGCTTTACGCATCTGACGAGCGATAGATTCACGACCTGCGTCGATTGCTTCCTCGCGGCGCTCCTTACTAAACCAAGCTTTGATCTTGGATCGCGCGCGTGGACTTTTAACAAAGTTAAGCCAATCTCGGCTAGGTCCTGCATGCTCGCCCTTATTGGTCACAATCTCAACGACATCACCGTTATTAAGCTTTGACTCAAGCGGAACTAGTCGCCCATTGACCTTCGCTCCAGCACATCGCAGACCGACATCTGTGTGAACAGAGAAGGCAAAATCAACGGGAGTTGAACCACCGGGAAGTGCGACAACAGAGCCCTTTGGCGTGAAGACAAACACTTCAGGTGAACCCAGATCAAAACGTAGCGCTTCAAGAAACTCAGATGGATCCTCTGTTTCTTTCTGCCATTCATGCAATTGGCGAAGCCAGAGCATTTCAGGAGAGTTAGCTTGCGGGTCTCCCCCTTGCTTATATTTCCAATGCGCTGCGATACCGAACTCAGCACGAGAGTGCATGTCATATGTGCGAATCTGAATCTCAATAGCTTTTCCATTGGGACCAATGACTGTGGTGTGCAGGGATTGATACAAATTGAACTTTGGCATTGCAATGTAATCTTTAAATCGACCTGGGACTGGGCTCCACCGTGCGTGGATAGAGCCAAGCACTGCATAGCAATCTCTCACATCGTTGACCAAGACTCGAATTCCAACAAGGTCATAGATGTCATTGAAATCTCGACCACGAACAACCATCTTTTGATACACGCTAAAGAAGTGCTTTTTGCGTCCTGTCACAGTTGCGTTGATGGAATCGCGAGCCAAATCCTGCTCAACGCTGTCAATCACTTCTGCTGTCAGTGCATCACGTGATGGCGATCGTTCTGCAACAAGGCGGGAAATCTCTTCAAACTTCTTTGGTTCAAGAACTGCAAAGGAGAGATCTTCCAACTCCCACTTAATCGCATTCATTCCAAGGCGATGAGCAAGAGGGGCATAGATATCAAGAGTTTCGCGAGCTTTGCGATTGGCACTTTCTGTCGAGACAAAACTCCACGTGCGCGCATTATGAAGACGGTCTGCAAGCTTGATGACAAGAACTCGAATATCACGAGACATTGCAATAACCATTTTGCGAACTGTCTCAGCTTCAGCTGTTGGACCATAGGTAAGTTTGTCGAGCTTAGTCACGCCATCTACGAGATTGGCAACTTCATCACCAAAATCAGAGCGTAATTGATCTAATGAATACGGCGTATCTTCAACAGTGTCGTGGAGAAGGGATGCAACGAGTGAGACTTCATTAAGTCCTAGCTCTGCAAGAATTTGTGTGACAGCAACCGGGTGAGTTATGTAATCCTCGCCAGATTTTCTGAGTTGGCCAGCGTGAGCCTTCTCAGCAACGAGAAATGCACGTTCAATAGATGAAACATCAGCACCTGGATGATGCTCCTTAAGCGCACCAATAAGAGGTGCGATTAAGGGCAAGGTATCCATAAGTTAAAAGGTTATTTGCGACCTTTACGCTTTGGTTGATTACGTGGTCCGCTACCTGTTGATGGACGAGAAGGCTTTACCTCAGCAACAACAGGAGCTCCCCCACGTGCAGCAACTCGCTTAGCTAAAGCTTGCATCGCAGGCTCCTTCTCGCGCAATTGTGCAAGGAACGGAGGTGCGATGAACACGGAAGAGTATGTACCAACAGCCAAACCGATGAAGAGCGCAAGTGAGAGATCCTTCAGAGTTCCTGCCCCAAGGAGTCCTGCACCTACGAAGAGGATTGCTCCCACAGGAAGCAAAGCAATAACTGAGGTGTTTATCGAACGGACAATCGTCTGATTAACAGCCAAGTTTGCAGCTTGCGAGTAGGTCATCTTGCTATTTGCAGCAACTGACTTTGTGTTCTCTCGAACTTTATCGAAGACAACCACAGTGTCATAAAGTGAATAGCCAAGAATGGTTAAGAAACCAATGACAGTAGCAGGCGTCACATCAAATCCGACGAGTGCGTAGATTCCAACAGTGATGAACACATCGTGCACAACAGCGACAATCGCAGCGATTGCCATCTTAGGTTCAAATGTCATCGCCAAGAAGAGCATCACTGCAAGCAAGAAGGCGAATAGGCCATAGAGAGCTTTCTTTGTGATCTCTTTACCCCAAGACGGTCCAACGAGCTGAGTGTCAATAGATTCTGCAGGTACTGCAAAAGTTGTTGTCAGAGCTGACTCGATTGCCTGGTTTTGCGCAGGAGTGAGCGAACCAGTTTGAATACGAATCTTGGAATCGCCAATTTTCTGGACAATAACTTCACCTGGAATTCCAATATTCTCAACAGAAGCGCGAGCCTGTTCAACAGTCACTGAAGGCTCATTAATTGTGTATGAAGCCCCACCCTTAAATTCGATACCAAGGTGTAGACCTTGAATAACGAGTGCGCCAATGGATGCAAGGATGAAGAGAGCTGAGATGGAATACCAACGCTTGCGTCGTTCAATAATGTTGAAAGAGGTCTCACCAGAGTAGAGACGCCCACCTAGACCTGAAAGTTTTGCCATGTGCTTATGCCTCCAAGGTTGTAGTTGGGTGAGATTTTCCGATGCTCTTGGCTGAGAAGCCAGAGAGAGGATGACCTGAAGAGAAGAACTTGCCCTTTGCAATCAGGGTCACCATCGGTTTTGTAAATGCAAAGACGATCAAAAGATCAATAAGCGTTGTGAGACCGAGTGTGAAAGCAAAGCCTCGAACTCCGCCCACTGCGAAGAAGTAGAGAAGTACAGCAGAGAGAATCGAGACCATATCCGCGACGATGATTGTGTGTCGCGCTCTCGCCCAGCCACTTTCAACAGCTGAACGGAGTGATCTTCCTTCACGTGCCTCATCTCGAATACGTTCGAAGAAGACGATAAATGAGTCGGCAGTAATACCGATTGCAACAATCGCACCGGCAATTCCAGCAAGTGTCAGCGTAAATCCAATCGCCTCACCTAATACAAGGAAGAGCAGATAGAGAATCACGGCTGCAAGAACCAATGAGAAGACTGTGACTAAGCCAAGTGCTCGGTAGTAAAGAAGTGAGAATAGGAAAACAAGGCCAATTCCAAGGGCGCCTGCAAGAAGTCCTGCTCGAAGTTGATCTGCACCAAGCGTTGGTGAGACTTGCTGAACCTCACCGCGATCGAATGCAAGTGGAAGAGCTCCGTACTTAAGAACGTTTGCCAAATCTTGAGCTTCTAGTTGGCTAAAGGATCCGGTGATCTGCGCATTTCCTGAAGGAATCGCCTCATTAATTGATGGCGCAGAAACGACAAGTCCATCCAGAACAATGGCAACTTGATTCTGTGGAGATGGGAGTGAAGTTACTCGCGCAGTAAGCGCACCAAATGCCTTGGTTCCTTCACCATTAAATGTCAGAAGTACATACCAAGCGCTTGCGCCCTGCTGATCAATTCCAGCTGATGCCTTCGATACCTGACGACCTAGAACTTCTGCAGGAGCCAAAATGTACTTACTTGCCCCAGTACGGGAACATGCAACGATGACATCAGTTGGCGCATCAGCACCTGTTCCTTGAAGATTCGCTGTGTTGGTGCAATCGAGTGTTGCAAACTTTGCATTGATTTCGGCGCTCACACCGGCCGCAGGCGTTGCAGCTGCTGCTCCAGTGCCACCGAGTGCTGATGACTCTGCAAGCACCTGACGGAAACGAAGTTCTGCTGTCTGTCCAACGAGATCCACAACGCGACGACCTGAATCGCCAGGAACAGAAATCACAATTTGACGGTTAGTGCCACTACCTTGCGCAGTTACTTCAGACTCTGCAACACCGAGTGAGTTAACACGCTGGCGAATAATAGAGACTGCCTGATCAATGGCCTCAGAAGTAATCTTGTTTGAGTCATTGGATGCACGTGGTTGCAGCGTGACGCTGGTTCCTCCACGCAGATCGAGACCGAGGCGGACAGATGTTGCGCCCTGAATGAGGGCGGTAGCCAAGAGGCCGACAATCAGCACAGCCAAGAGGGCCAAGGCGCGAACTGGTCGACCAGTTGTCTTCACTGGTTTTGTAGGTGTGGACATAAGAGGAGAGTCTAGGCGTCGGGCGCTGGCGTGTCGAAAAGAGTAGCGATTCCAGGAGGTGGTGTTCGTCCCACATGCTCCCACCCCAAAGCAGTTGCAATGCGACCGCGTGGAGTGCGTGCCATAAAGCCATTTCTGACCAGGAATGGTTCAGCTACCGATTCCACGGTCTCAGTCTCTTCCCCCACTGCAATGGCAAGGGTGGAAAGCCCAACTGGTCCCCCGCCAAAGCGTTCAATCAGAGCAATGAGTACCGAACGATCAAGGCGATCAAGGCCCTTGGCATCAACCTCATACATATCAAGAGCCAACTGTGCATGTTGGTGAGAGAGAGCGTTAGAGCCTTGCACTTGCGCAAAATCGCGCACTCGTCGCAGGAGACGATTGGCAATACGTGGTGTGCCACGAGAACGACTAGCAATTTCACCAATAGCTAACTTATCTATCGTCAGACCTAAGAGAGTGGCGCTTCGAGAGATAACTTCTTCCAATTCAGATTCTTCATAAAAATCAAGGTGAGCTGTGAACCCAAAGCGATCGCGAAGTGGTGATGGAAGTAATCCTGCGCGCGTTGTTGCCCCAACTAATGTGAAGTGCGGCAACTGCAGAGGAATTGCTGTGGCCCCTGGCCCCTTCCCCACCACGACATCCACACGGAAATCCTCCATCGCAAGATAGAGAAGCTCCTCTGCAGGTCGCGGCAGGCGATGAATTTCATCGAGGAAGAAAATCTCTCCTTCAACAAGAGATGAAAGAATTGCAGCGAGATCGCCTGCGTGAGTTATTGCAGGTCCACTTGAGATGCGAATTGGTGCCTGCATCTCAGAGGCGAGAATCATCGCAAGTGTTGTCTTTCCCAATCCAGGAGGACCAGAGAGCAAGATGTGATCTGCTGCCGCATCTCTCTTGCGCGCAGCAGAGAGCAACACATCAATTTGTTCGCGCACACGATGCTGTCCGATGAAATCATCGAGGGTCTTGGGGCGCAGCGCATGTTCTACCGAAGCATCATCCTGTGCGCTCTGAGGGTTAACCAATCTCTCTTCGCTCATTAGCTTCGACGCCCACTCTGAAGGGCTGCCTTCAATAGCTCTGAAATATCAACGTTCTTTGCATCAACACCCGAGTCTGCATACTGTGCAATCACTACGTTGATAGCTGCATCGGAATCTTTGGCAGTAAAACCAAGTGAAATAAGAGCAGAGGTGAGTTGTTCGCGCCACACCGGTTGATGAATCTGCTTGTGATCGCCTCCACCGAAATCAGTGATCCTGCCTTTGAGTTCAAGGATTAATCGCTGGGCTCCCTTGCGACCGATGCCAGGAACCTTTTCAATACCCTTGATATCTTCCTGCGCAATAGCTGCTGCAAGACTTTGGGGAGTATGTGCGCCAAGGATTGCTAGTGCAACCTTTGGACCAATACCTGAAACTGTTTGAACCAATTCAAAAGCTGACCGGCTCTCCTCATCGAGAAATCCAAAGAGTGTGAGTGAATCCTCTCGAACAATAAGAGATGTGAAGAGTTGCACGGGGGCACCGAGATTTAATTGCGTGCTGGTATTTGTAGTAATCGAGACAGATAACCCAACACCACCTACTTCAACCACAGTGCGATCAGAAGATATCGAACGCACAATTCCATTAATCAGTGAAATCATTTACCCACCAACTTAGATAATCGCGATTTCTCTGCCTTGAGCGCTTCTGCAATCTTGCTATTTCCTCCACCGCGCCAGATGTGACAGATGGCAAGTGCTAGCGCATCCGTACTGTCCACTGGCTTTGGTATCACCTCTAAATTCAATAACCGTTTAACCATCTCGGCAACCTGTGCTTTGTTGGCACGGCCAGAGCCCGTTACAGCTGCCTTTACCTCTGACGGCGTATGCATCATGACTGGAATATTTCGGCGCGCTGCAACGAGTAGTGCAATACCTGCAGCTTGAGCAGTACCCATCACGGTGCGAACGTTATGTTGAGAGAAAACTCGTTCCACTGCAATCACATCGGGTTTATGAAGTGCAATCCACTCCTCTAATTCGCCTTCAAGTTGTAGCAAGCGCTGCTCTAACGGGGCATCCGGAGATGTGAGAATCACGCCGACTCCCACAAGTGTCAGTGGTTTACCGATTGCACCTTCAACAATTCCGATGCCACAGCGAGTCAACCCTGGGTCAACGCCCAAGACTCGTCGCTGTATCTGGCTCATAACTTCTAAGCCTAGGTCTTAGGACTGACGCATTAAGAAAGGCTCGCCATAACCTCGTCTGAGACATCAAAGTTTGAATAGACATTCTGCACGTCATCTAACTCTTCAATGGCATCAATGAGTTCAAATACTTTCTGGGCGCCCTCGGCATCCAGTGGAATCTGCATTGAGGGTAGGAATGATGAATCGGCTGACTCGTAATCAATACCAGCACTTTGGAGAGCAGTACGAGCAGCTACGAGATCACTTGCTTCACAGACCACCTCAAATGAATCACCGAGGTCGTTCACTTCTTCAACTCCTGCATCCAGAGCAGCTTCAAGAATGGAATCCTCGGTAGCGCCAATAGCTTTATTGACGATGATGACACCCTTGCGATTGAAGAGATAAGAGACAGAGCCTGGATCTGCCATCGATCCACCGTTGCGTGTGACAGCAACGCGCACTTCAGAGGCTGCTCGGTTTCGATTATCTGAAAGACATTCGATCATGATGGCAACGCCATTTGGTCCGTAGCCTTCATACATAATCGTCTGCCAATCAGCGCCACCAGATTCAAGACCAGCACCGCGCTTAACTGCACGTTCAATATTATCTGCAGGCATCGAATTCTTCTTAGCCTTTGCAATTGCATCAAAGAGCGTTGGGTTTCCATCAACATCCGGGCCACCATTACGAGATGCAACTTCAATAGCCTTAATCAATTTGGCAAAGTTTTTAGCACGACGGCTATCGATGATTGCCTTCTTATGCTTTGTTGTTGCCCATTTGGAATGGCCTGACATTGTTAAACACCTCAATCGCTTCTTGGTATTGCCCTACTTTATCTGCCTTTGCATATCTCATCAAAAAAGTAGCGATGGACAGCTAAATCGTGCGTCAATTCAGGATGAAAGCTGGTTGCAAGGAGGTTGCCTTGCC
>WLJF01000024.1 GCA_009701945.1 Actinomycetota bacterium | reverse complement strand
GAAGTTGCAAAAGATAGACGGGAGGGAACATTTGCCTTGATAAGACCGGTCACAACATCTACAGAAGGACGTTGAGTTGCAAGAACTAAGTGAATACCGGCAGAGCGAGCAAGCTGAGTGATGCGCACGACAGATTCTTCTACTTCACGAGCTGCAATCATCATCAGATCTGCAAGCTCATCGATGATGACAAGAAGGTATGGATATGGCTCAACAATACGATCTGACCCAGGAGGTGCAACAACTTTGCCTGCCCGCACAGCCTTATTGAAATCATCGATATGCCTAAACCCAAATGTTGCTAAATCTTCATAGCGAAGATCCATCTCACGCACGACCCATGTCAGCGCATCTGCCGCCTTCTTTGGATTGGTAATAATGGGAGTAATTAAATGTGGAATACCTTCATAGGCAGTGAGCTCAACACGCTTTGGATCTATCAAAATAAGGCGAACATCATCAGGAGTAGCGCGCATCAAAATCGATGTAATCATCGCATTAATCATCGAAGATTTACCAGCACCTGTTGCACCTGCAACAAGCAAGTGCGGCATCTTTGCAAGGTTTGCACAGACAAAATTGCCCTCAACGTCTTTGCCAAGTGCGACCAGCATCGGATGGTGATCCTGGCCTGCAACGCTTGAGCGCATCACATCACCGAGTGCGACGATTTCGCGGTCAGCGTTAGGAATCTCAATTCCCACCGCTGATTTACCCGGAATAGGCGAGAGGATGCGAACTTCACTACTTGCAACAGCATATGAAATATTCTTTGAAAGAGCGGTGATGCGCTCTACCTTCACAGCATTACCGAGCTCAACCTCATAGCGGGTAACTGTTGGTCCACGCATAAAGCCTGTTACCTGCGCATCGATATCAAATTGCTTAAAGACTTCTGTCAGCGACGCAACAACGACCTCATTAGCTTTGCTCTTAGCCTTTGCAGCAGGTCCTAATTTAAGAAGATCATGGGAGGGGAGCTCATATTTGATATCACTTGTCAGCAGGAGCTGCTCTGGACGGCGATCTGATTTAGGAGCTTCCTTAAGTTGTGCTTCCAGTGGAATTCGAGGAACTTCAACTGTGAACTCCTGATCAAATTCTTCTTCATCAATCTCATCATCTGCTTGATTCCACGCCACAACAGGAGATTCAAAGGGCGGTGTATCTGAGATTTCAAAGTCATCCTTATTGCGGGTTGGCTTTTTTGACCAGAGCCAGATGGCAATAACTTTGAGTCGTATTCCAACTTTAGATATTGGCGTACCAGTAATGATCAGTAGGCCGAAGAAGAAAACAACAAAGAGGACTGGATATGCAAGCAGTGATGTCATAAGTGCTACGAGAGGTTTAGCTACCCAATATCCAAGTAGCCCTCCCCCATCACGAATTGCAGTTGCACCAGTTGGATTGATTGCACCCAGAGAGCCATTGAGTAAATGTGCTAGCCCTGTTGCACTCACAAGAAGAGTCAGAGTCCCAACAGTGATGCGACCTGTTGTGTGCTTATCGTCAGGTTTTCTAAATAGGCGCACCGCAAAATAGAGAAGTACTAAAGGAGCTAATAGACCGATTCGGCCGAATGCCCCATAGAAGAAGGAGTACAAATTTCGTCCGACATAGTTATCTGCCTTAAACCATGTTCCTGCAAAGGCTGAGAGAGAGAAGAGGAGAACAAGAAGGGCTGCGCCATCTCTATGATGTTCAGGATCGAGATCTCGTGCTCCGCGTGCAACAAAGCGGATGGATGAACCGAGAGTTTTAGCTAGAAGGCGCCAGAGAGTTGTGAGGGCAGAACCAATTACCTTAAGAAAAGAGTTCTTAGTTGTGCGTTTCTTCTTGGTAGCCACACCTTCAATCTTAGGTGGAGGGTATTTTTCAAGCCCGTAGGCGCGCCGTCTTAGACCTCAACGACAACGGGAACGATCATCGGACGGCGGCGGTGTTTTTGACCGACCCAACTACCGATAGTTCTACGTACTACTTGTGAAAGTTGATGAGTTCCATTTACTCCATCTGCAACTGCAGCTGTTAGCGCCTTCTCGATTTGTCCTCGAACCTCATCAAAGAGCGCTTCATCTTCATTAAATCCTCGAGCATGAATATCAGGGCCAGCAACAATCTTTCCAGTCTGCGATTCAATAACAACAATGACTGAGATAAATCCTTCTTCTCCCAGAATGCGACGGTCTTTCAGTGATGACTCTGTAATGTCACCAATACTGTGGCCATCGACATAGACGAATCCGCATGGAACAGAGCCAACAACTTCTGCCTCATGGTTAACGAGATCTACAACAATTCCATTTTCAATAATAAATGCATTCTCGCGTGGCACACCCGCTTGAATTGCAATCTCAGCATTGGCCTTGAGGTGGCGCCACTCACCATGAACAGGAAGCACATACTTAGGTTTTACGATGTTGTAGCAATAGAGAAGTTCACCTGCTGCAGCATGGCCTGAAACATGCACCATTGCATTAGCTTTGTGGACCACCTTGGCACCAAAGCGTGTGAGTTCGTTAATCACTCTAAAGACAGAGTTCTCATTCCCTGGAATGAGAGAAGAAGCCAAGATCACTGTGTCGCCATCGCCCACTCGAATCTGGTGATCACCATTTGCCATACGAGAGAGTGCGGCCATTGGTTCACCTTGAGAACCAGTACAGATAAGTACTACGCGATCATCGTAATTATCGAGCTCGCGTGCATCAAAGAGAATTCCTGATGGCACATTGAGATAGCCCATATCTTGCGCAATCTTCATATTGCGAATCATGGAGCGGCCAATAAATGCCACCCTGCGATCATGCAGAGCCGCGGTATCAATGACTTGCTGAACGCGGTGCACATGAGAAGAGAACGATGCAACGATGACTCGACGTTTAGTGGATGCAATCACTCTATTGAGCGCTGGCATGATCTCGCGCTCAGATGGAGTAAATCCAGGAACATCGGCATTCGTTGAATCAACGAGGAAGAGATCCACGCCTTCTTCGCCTAAGCGTGCAAAGGTGCGAAGGTCTGTAATGCGACCATCAAGTGGCAACTGATCCATCTTGAAATCACCGGTGTGTAGAACTGTTCCAGCCTTGGTGTGGACAGCAACAGCAAGTGCATCAGGAATGGAGTGATTGACTGCAATGAATTCAAGTTCGAAGGGGCCCACATCTTCGCGATTGCCTTCGCGGACTTCATGAGTAAGAGGTGAGATGCGGTGCTCTTTACATTTTGCTGCAATTAAAGCAATGGTCAGCGCTGATCCATAGACAGGAATATCCCCACGTTCGCGCAAGAGATAAGGAACTGCGCCGATATGGTCTTCATGGCCATGTGTAAGAAATAGTCCAACAACATCATCAAGGCGATCACGGATATAACTAAAGTCAGGAAGGATTAGATCAATTCCTGGTTGATTATCTTCAGGAAAGAGAACGCCGCAATCGATAATAAGTAGCTTGCCATTGGTCTCATAGACAGTCATATTGCGACCGATTTCAGAGATTCCACCGAGTGCAACTATGCGCAATCCCCCATTAGCAAGCTTGCCTGGAGTGCCGAGGTTGGGATGGGGATGTTGTGTCATAAAGAAAGTGCGTTAATTCTTTAGCGTGACGCCACCGGCAGTGAGATCTTTACGTAATTGTTCGATCTGTGCTTCGGTTGCATCAACGAGTGGCAGACGTGTTGTTCCTCCGGGTAGCCCCATGAGAGACATAGCTGCCTTGGTCAAAATTGCACCTTGTGTGCGGAATGTGCCGGTGAATACTGGCAAGAGTTGCTGATGAATCTCAAGTGCTTTAGTTGCATCTCCTGCAAACCAAGCATCGAGCATCGCTTTGAGTTGAAGTCCCACTGTGTGGCCACAGACAGAGACAAAGCCCACTGCGCCTACTGAGAGGAAAGGCAAGTTCAAGATGTCATCACCTGAATACACAGGAATTCCGCAGCGCTTAATGACCCATGAAGTAGCAGCGATATTTCCCTTTGCATCTTTAAGAGCAACGATGTTCTTTACTGATTCAAAGAGTTTGACGATGGTGTCAGATTCAATTTCAACGCCTGTGCGGCCTGGAATGTCATACATCATGATCGGCAAGTCAGTTACAGCAGCAACTGCGCGAAAGTGCGCCTCAATTCCAGCTTGTGGTGGTTTGTTGTAATACGGAGTAACGACGAGAAGCCCATCTGCACCAGCATCTTGTGAGCGCTTTGCTTGCTCGACTGTGTAAGCAGTTTCATTATCGCCAGCACCTGAGAGAACCTGAATCTTTGGACCAACAACTTTCTTCACAACTTTGATGATCTCGAGCTTCTCAGAGGACTTTGTCGTTGGTGCTTCACCTGTTGTGCCATTGACTGCAATACCGTCATGGCCAGTATCAACGAGATGTTGTGCAAGTTTTTCAACGCCAGCCCAGTCAATTGCCCCATCATTATCGAAGGGGGTCACCATTGCGGTGAGAAGTCGACCGAAAGGCGCGTGCGTACTCATTTGGTCATCTTATCGCTTAAGGCGCGATACGACCAGATTTTTCAAATGCCCCGTATGTAAGAGGCATTAATTTCGCGAATTCGGCTTCCATTTTTTCAGCCACCATCTCAATTTCACGTTGCGGATAGCTAGGAAAATGTGAACCCTCGCGCGCTGTGCGAAGTGATAGGAAATTCATCAATGCGCGCGCATTCATAGTCACATACATGGAAGAGTAGGTAGCAACAGGAAGCACTGCGCGAGCTACTTCACGAGCAACGCCTGCCTCAAGCATCTTCTGATATGAATCGTAGGCAACGAGGTATGCCTCTTTCATCGCAGCTACTGTGATATCAAATTGCTCTTTCGTTCCATCAACAAATGTATATGCACCGGTTTTGCCAACTTGAATCAATTTACGTTCCTTGGAGGGAATGTAAAAGACTGGCTTGAGTTCGCGATAGCGACCAGATTCTTCGTTATAGGAAGCGATGCGATGGCGCATAAATTCGCGGAATACAAAGATCGGAGCTGAGATAAAGAATGTCATCGAGGTGTGTTCGAACGGTGAGCCATGGCGTTCGCGTGCGAGGTAATTAATCAACCCAGCAGAACGAGCCGGATCCTCACCAATCTCATCCATCGATTGCTCGCCGGCAGTTGATACGCGAGCGGCCCAAATGACATCAGCATCGCTAGCGCTAGCTTTGATGAGTTCGACGGATACATCGTCTCTAAATATTACGGTCTCAGACATGTGCGCACCTTATCTTTCAACCCCCCTCCACCCTTCGGATATCTAGGGCACAATAACCGCGTGTCCAAAGTGAACCGCGCCACCGCAACGCAAAGTCTGAGCGTCTCCTTCACAGTCGGCCTCTATGGAACCGCTTTTGGAGCAGCTTCTATCGCAGCTGGATTTTCAATCCTTCAGACCTGCCTCCTCTCACTTCTCACCTTCTCTGGTGCATCACAATTTGCGATCGTTGGAGTAATGGGCGCAGGTGGAAGCGCAATTTCAGGAATTGCAACTGCCTCCCTTCTTGGAATTCGTAACGGACTCTATGGATTGCGCATGGCACCACTTCTTAAAGTGCGTGGCGTAAAGCGCGTCATCGCAGCACAAGTAACCATCGATGAATCAACTGGCGTTGCAATCGGCCAAGAAGATCTTGGCATCGATGCCATGAAACAAGGCTTCTGGTTGACCGGCTTTGGCGTTTATCTCTTCTGGAACTTCTTCACATTACTTGGCGCACTTGGTGCACAAGCAATGGGCAATCCTTCTGCGTGGGGCCTTGATGCCGCTGTTCCTGCTGCATTTCTAGGACTTGTCTGGCCCAGGTTGCTCGGAAAGTTTGAACGCACACTTGCAGCATCTGCCGTCATTCTGGCAATTGTCTTAAGCCCCATCATTTCTGCAGGTCTTCCGATTATTGCCACGGCATTGCTTGCAGTTGCATTTGGTTGGAAGGTGCGCTCATGAATGCGTTGTGGATAGGAGTTCTAGGAACAAGCGCTATTGCTTTTACCCTTAAATATCTCGGGCACTCAATTCCCGAAAAGTATTTGACCAACCCTCGCATGCTGAGAATTAACACGCTGATTCCTATTGCACTCTTAAGCGCACTTGTCGGAGTGCAGACAATTACTGAGAAAGGTAAGTGGGTCATCGATCAGCGTCTTGCAGGAGTTGCAGTTGCTCTGATTGCACTCAGCCTTAAAGCGCCCTACTTCGTGGTGGTTATCTCTGCAGCCATCACATCAGCTGTGATTTATAGAATCTAGATAATTCCAAGGGATGTGAGCTTTGCCTTCAAGTCATTATCTGAAGGTTCAGTCATATGAGTTCCATCAGAGAAGACGAGTACGGGAATTGATTTCGCTCCCCCATTGATCTCTTGCACTTTGGCAGCAGCTGATGGATCTGCTTCCACATCAATGTGATTGACTTGAACATCAAGCTCTTCAAGAAGACGCTTTGAGCGACGGCAATCTCCGCACCAATCAGCGCCATACATTGTGATATCTGCGTGTGCCATTTCAATCTCCCTACATAAAGTTTTCAAGGCCGAATGTCAGCCCTGGATGTGTGACAACCTGACGAACGCCAAGAAGTACTCCTGGCATAAAACCTACTCTGTCGATGGAGTCATGACGAATTGAAAGTGTTTCACCAATTCCGCCGAGCAATACTTCTTGGTGAGCAACAAGTCCGCGCACACGAACTGAGTGCACCGGAATATCTCCCACAGTTGCACCACGTGCACCATCAAGTGATGACGTTGTCGCATCAGGCATGGGTGCTAGCCCTGCCTCTTTACGAGCTTTAGACATGAGATCTGCTGTACGAGCTGCTGTTCCTGATGGCGCATCAACCTTATTAGGGTGGTGCAGCTCAATAATTTCTGCAGATTCGAAGTACTTTGCAGCCTTTGTTGCAAACTCCATCATCAATACTGCACCGATAGCGAAGTTAGGCGCAATGAGAACACCTGACTTGGATGAAGCCAAAAGACTCTTAATCTTTGTAATGCGCGCATCATCAAAGCCAGTAGTTCCGATGACTGCATTAATGTTCTTTGAGATCAGGAATTCGAGGTTAGCCATGACTGAATCTGGAGTGGTGAAATCAACGACTACCTGTGCTCCGTTTGAAACGAGAGCATCGAGTGAATCACCGAGGTCGAGCGCTGCTACGAGTTCAAGGTCAGAGGCTTCATTAACAGCCTTAACAACTTCAGAACCCATGCGGCCACGTGCACCGAGTACTCCTACTTTGATCATTTTTGAAGCACCTTCTCAAATTTAGATTCGTTCTTAAATGGACCGACAAGAGCAAGGGTAGGCGTTTTGACCAAGAACTCGCTGGCAATTTCATGAATGTCTTGGGCGCTCACGCGAGAGATAGCTTTGAGAATGTCATCAAAATCCATAACTTGGCCATATACGATTTCATTCTTACCAATGCGGCTCATGCGTGAGCCGGTATCTTCCTGGCTTAAGACCAGAGAGCCACGGACTGCGCCCTTTGCGCGCTCAATCTCTTCATGTGTCATTCCATTATCGGCAACATCAGATAAGACGCTGCGGATGATTTCAACAACTTCAATAGCCTTTGTTGGATTACACCCTGCATAGAAACCAAGAACGCCAGATCCTGCAAATTGCTGAGCATAGGCATAGACAGAGTAAGCAAGGCCGCGCTTTTCACGGATCTCTTGGAATAATCGTGATGACATTCCGCCACCGAGGGCTGCAGAGAGAACGCCCATTGCAAAGCGACGATCATCTGCTCGAGCAACGCCTTCCATGCCATAGAACATATGAGCTTGCTCGCTCTTTTTATACAAAAGACCAACTGATTGCTGCTTCGTATTCTTAATAGGAATATTGGGACGAATCACAGGTGCTGCCATCACATCAAGGAAGTTATCCCTTGAGAGAGCT
>WLJF01000023.1 GCA_009701945.1 Actinomycetota bacterium | reverse complement strand
GTTCAATTCACAGAACTCGATGGTGTGGATGCGGTTTCACTGGAAGAAGGTGGCAAATAATGCGCCATCTCCTATCAATAGCAGATTTAAGTAGGGTTGAAGCACTTCAAATACTGAATACCGCAGAAGAGTTAGCGCGTGTATCAGATGGCCCTATGAAAAAGCTCCCCACATTGCGTGGTCGCACAATCGTCAATCTCTTTGCAGAAGATTCCACCAGAACACGCATCTCCTTTGAAGCTGCGGCAAAGAGACTTTCTGCAGATGTTATTAACTTCTCTGCAAAAGGCTCTAGCGTCAGTAAAGGCGAATCATTAAAGGATACAGCTCAAACTCTGCAGGCTATGGGTGCAGATGCTGTCATCATCCGACATAGCGCATCAGGTGCTGCTCAGCGTCTTGCAGATAGTCAGTGGATGACAGGATCTGTTGTTAACGCAGGAGATGGAACACATGAGCATCCGAGCCAGGCACTTCTTGATGCTTTCACAATTAGAAAGCATTTAGCGCATGGGGGAGATGACCTCACCGGTCTGCATATTGCAATCGTCGGAGATGTTCTGCACTCACGTGTTGCTCGCAGCAATGTTCTTCTTCTGACCAAGTTAGGTGCTCAGGTAACACTCGTTGCACCACCGACACTTTTGCCTGTGGGCGTTGAGTCATGGCCAGTGAAGGTTTCATATGACTTTGATTCCGTCATTGAGTCAGTTGATGCAGTGATGATGTTGCGTATTCAACTTGAGCGAATGACAGAGCTCTTCTTCCCTAATGCGCGTGAATATTCGCGATATTTCGGATTGAATAAGGATCGCCTCAAACTGATGAAACCAAGCGCAATTGTGATGCACCCAGGACCAATGAATCGTGGACTAGAAATCACTGCAGATAGCGCAGACAGTGCTCGGTCAGTGATTCTTGAACAAGTAACTAATGGTGTGAGTGTTCGCATGGCAATCCTCTATCTACTTCTTGCAGGTTCTCAAGAGATCGGAGCATCAGAATGAGCCAATCAATCCTTATCTCAGGCGGAACACTTGCTAACGGTAAGAAGTCCGATCTACTTATCAAAAATGGTCTTATCGCTGAGATTGCTGAGAAGATTGAAGATAAAGACGCGAAGCGAATTGATGCATCTCACTCCATAGTTCTTCCAGGACTAGTTGACCTTCACACACACTTGCGTGAGCCCGGACGAGAAGATGCAGAGACTGTTGAGTCAGGCTCTCGTGCTGGGGTTAAAGGTGGTTTCACGGCGCTGAGTGCGATGGCAAATACTTCACCTGTTGCCGACACAGCAGGTGTTGTTGAGCAGGTCTATCGACTTGGTCAATCTGCTGGTCTTCTTGATGTATTTCCGATTGGCGCTGTGACACGTGGTCTTGAAGGCGAACATCTAGCTGAAATTGGTGCAATGGCGGATTCCATGGCGCGAGTTCGAGTCTTTAGCGATGACGGACACTGCGTCTTCGATCCTCTAGTGATGCGACGAGCGCTTGAGTATGTGAAGAAGTTCGATGGTGTGATTGCCCAGCATGCGCAAGAGCCACGTCTGACACAAGGCTCGCAAATGAATGAAGGAATTGTTTCTTCACAACTAGGTCTTAAAGGTTGGCCGGCAATTGCGGAGGAAGCAATCATCGCTCGCGATGTATTACTTGCAGATCATGTTCAGGCACGATTACACATTTGTCATCTGACTACAGCAGGTGGAGTTGAAATCATTCGATGGGCGAAGGCTCGCGGAATTAACGTGACTGCTGAGGTCACGCCTCATCATTTGCTCCTCACCGATGAACTGGCTCGTAGTTATGACCCAGTATTTAAGGTCAATCCACCACTTCGCACAGAGTCAGATGTCATGGCACTTCGTGAAGCGCTGGCAGATGGGACTATCGATATTGTGGCTACAGATCACGCTCCACACCCAGCTGAGACTAAAGAATGCGAATGGCAGGAAGCATCCTTTGGCATGCTCGGTCTTGAAACTGCATTGAGCATTGTTAATAAGACAATGGTGGAAACCGGTTTGATGAATTGGGATAAGGTCGCAGATCGCATGAGTTATGCACCCGCTCGAATTGGTCGCTATGAGAATCAAGGGCAAGAGTTAAAGGTTGGGGCTCCAGCACACATTACTGTGATGAATCCAACGCAGGTGTTGAGAGTGGATCGCGATCTAGTTGCCTCCCGAAGTCGCAATACTCCCTTCCATGGGATGGAGTTGCCAGGACGAATTCTGGCGACAATCTATAGCGGCAAGCTCGTCTTCGAAGGGGGAAATGCATGAGTAAAGCATTCTTCGTCCTCGATGATGGCCGCATCTTTGAAGGAAGTTCATGGGCTGCAACCGGTAAGACATTTGGTGAAGCTGTCTTTCAAACAGGCATGACTGGCTACCAAGAAACCCTCACTGACCCCTCTTACCACAAGCAAGTTGTTGTGATGACAGCGCCGCATATTGGAAATACTGGAGTCAATACTTTTGATAATGAATCAAAGAAATACTGGGTGGCAGGATTTGTAGTGCGAAATCCTTCAACGCTTACTAGTAATTGGCGTAGCGAGAAAGATCTTGAAGCAGAGTTAATTGATCAGGCGATAGTTGGAATTCAAGGAGTTGATACGCGAGCCATTACACGTCACTTACGTGATCGTGGAGCTATGCGTGTTGGAATCTTCTCAGGCCTTGATCTCTCTCGTGAAGAGATGGTTATTGAGGTTCGTAAACAACCTGCAATGAGTGGTGCATACCTCAGCGCTGATGTTTCAACAGAATCGACATATGTTGTTCCTGCAGTGGGGGAGAAGAAATTCACTGTTGCAGCGATTGACTTAGGGATTAAGGGCGCCACACCTCGAGCTATGGCAGAGCGTGGCATTGAAGTTCATGTAATGCCATATAACGCAACGCTAGATGAGATTTTGGCAATAAAGCCTGATGGAGTGTTTCTCTCTAATGGCCCGGGAGATCCTGCAACGATGACTGAAACGATTGAACTCGTGCGGTCAATTCTTGCCCAAGAGATTCCCATCTTTGGTATCTGCTTCGGTCATCAGATTCTTGGTCGCGCACTCGGGTTTGCAACATACAAGCTGCAATTTGGCCACCGCGGTATTAATCAACCCGTTATTGATCGCAAGACGGGAAAGGTAGAAATCACTGCGCACAATCATGGCTTTGCTTTGCAGGCGCCAACCGATGCAGGGTTTTCCACCGTCTATGGTCCAGGTCAGGTCACACATGTATCACTCAACGATGGAGTTGTAGAAGGTCTTGAACTCACAGAACGCGGTGCATTTAGCGTGCAGTATCACCCAGAAGCTGCAGCCGGCCCACATGATGCTGCTTATCTCTTTGATCGATTTGTGGATTTGATGGTGCAATATCCAAGAAAAGTTGAGGCGCTCTAATGGCTCGCGATGAATCGATAAAGAGCGTACTGGTCATTGGTTCAGGACCGATTGTCATCGGACAGGCCTGCGAATTTGATTATTCGGGAACACAAGCCTGCCGTGTATTGCGTGCTGAAGGCATTCGCGTCATCTTGGTCAATTCAAACCCAGCAACGATTATGACTGATCCTGAATTTGCAGATGCGACCTACATCGAGCCCATCACACCTGAATTTATTGAGCGCATCATCGCAAAGGAGCGTCCAGATGCGGTTCTTGCAACGCTGGGTGGTCAGACCGCTCTTAACGCTGCAATCGGACTCTTTAAGGCTGGAACTCTCGAGAGATATAACGTCAAACTCATCGGTGCAGATGTCGATGCGATTGAACGCGGTGAAAATCGTGAACTCTTTAGAGGAATTGTTGAAAAGATTGGTGGAGAGTCAGCCCGCTCGATCATCTGTCACACCATGGATGATGTGATGGGGGCAGTTGCTCAACTTGGTTATCCGGCAGTAATCCGCCCTTCATTCACTATGGGTGGTTTAGGTTCTGGAATCGCATTTGATGAGCAGACTCTCCGGCAGATTGCTGGCGCAGGTCTTCGCCACAGTCCGACTTCGGAAGTTCTGATCGAGGAGTCAATCATCGGTTGGAAAGAGTATGAACTCGAAGTAATGAGAGATAAGTCAGATAACGTGGTGATCGTCTGCAGCATTGAAAATATCGATCCGATGGGTGTCCATACTGGAGATTCGATTACCGTGGCTCCTGCTCTGACACTGACAGACGTTGAATACCAGAAGCTGCGTGACCTCTCTATCGACATCATTCGTGAAGTTGGCGTTGATACAGGTGGCTGTAATATCCAATTTGCTGTCAATCCTGATACAGGTCGCATCATTGTCATTGAGATGAACCCTCGTGTTTCTCGCTCAAGTGCTCTTGCTTCAAAGGCGACAGGTTTTCCTATTGCAAAGATTGCTACCAAGCTTGCTATTGGTTACACCCTCGATGAAATCAAGAATGACATCACACAGGTCACACCAGCTTCTTTTGAACCGACTCTTGATTACATTGTCGTGAAGGCGCCTCGTTTTGCCTTTGAGAAGTTTCAAGATGCGGACCCTCGTCTGACAACGACAATGAAGAGCGTGGGGGAGGCGATGGCTATTGGTCGCTCATTCCCTGAAGCGCTGATGAAGGCGCTACGCTCTCTGGAGCGGAAAGAAGCCATCTTCACCTTCACCGATGCCCGCTCAGTTGATGAGAAATCAAATCTTCTGGAATCTATGAAGATGCCAACAGAGTATCGACTGCAGCAAGTGCAACGTGCACTGTGGTTGGGTGCGACGATGGATGAGGTCTTTAGCTCAACCAAGATTGATCGCTGGTACTTGCGTCAGATTGAGATTATTGATGATGTTGCGCGCACTATTGCCCAACCTGGCGAGCTCTCACTAGATCTACTTAAGCTTGCAAAGAGCACAGGATTTTCTGATGCGCAGATTGCTGCCATCCGTGGAATTTCTGAAGGTGATGTCAGAAAGGCCCGTCATCAACTCAATCTTCGCCCTGTCTATAAGACTGTTGATACATGTGCTGCTGAGTTTGAAGCATTTACTCCGTATCACTACTCAAGTTACGAGGAAGAGACAGAGGTTCGTCCTCGCACCAAGCCTGCTGTGATTATTCTCGGTAGTGGGCCAAACCGTATTGGTCAGGGAATTGAGTTCGATTACTCATGCGTTCATGCATCCTTCACATTACGTGCTGCAGGTTATGAAACCATCATGATTAACTGCAACCCTGAGACGGTTTCCACCGATTACGACACATCCGATCGACTCTATTTTGAACCACTTACTCTCGAAGATGTCCTGGAAGTTGTGCATGCAGAAACTCAAGCTGGACCCGTGTTAGGTGTCATCACTCAACTGGGTGGACAGACGCCACTAGGACTTGCAGCAGGTCTCAAGGCAGCAGGTGTCACCATTCTTGGAACAAGTCCTGATGCAATCAATTTAGCTGAAGAGCGTGGAGCATTTGGGCAAGTTCTAAAAGAACAAGGTCTCACTGCACCTGAATTTGGAATGGCATCTTCTCAAATGGAAGCGCTCGATATCGCCCATCGCATCGGATATCCAGTCTTAGTTCGTCCAAGTTTCGTTCTTGGCGGGCGCGGCATGGAGATCGTTTATGACGATGAAGCGCTATCTGGCTTCATTTCTCGCGCAACTGATATAACTCCAGATCACCCCGTCTTGGTAGATCGCTTCCTTGATTCAGCAATTGAATTAGATGTCGATGCTCTCTATGACGGCAACGAACTCTTTCTGGGTGGAATCATGGAACATATTGAAGAGGCGGGTATTCACTCAGGTGATAGCGCATGCGTGCTTCCTGCGATGACTATTTCAGATTCACAACGCGTTCAGATTCGTGAAGCGACATTAAAGATTGCTCAAGGAGTGGGAGTTCTGGGTCTTATCAATATTCAGTTCGCGATGGCCGATCACATTCTCTATGTCTTAGAAGCAAATCCACGTGCATCTCGCACAGTGCCATTTGTCAGTAAGGCAACTGGAGTTCCACTGGCTAAAGCTGCAGCAAGAATCTCGCTTGGAACAACGATTGCAGAGCTTCGCTCAGAGGGAGTACTTCCTACTGAAGGAGATGCTGTCGCAAAGGGAATTAGCGTGAAGGAGGCTGTTCTTCCATGGAACCGTTTCCGCCGTGCTGATGGTCGGGGAGTCGATGCGGTTCTTGGACCTGAGATGCGTTCAACCGGTGAAGTGATGGGCATCGCTGCAACATTTGGTGAGTCATATGCAAAGTCTCAGATCAGTTCATTTGGACCACTTCCAAAGACAGGAACAGTCTTTATCTCACTTGCCGATAAGGATAAGAAGCATGGGATCGCACCTGCTCAAGGTTTAGCTGCCCTCGGATTCAGATTGCTTGCCACCGATGGAACCGCGACTTTCCTTGCAGAGCATGGCGTTGCAACAGTTGTTGTACGCAAGAACTCTCAAGGAACAGGTCCTATGGGTGAGAAGACGATTGTTGAAATGCTCAATTCAGGAGATATTGATCTGGTGATTAACACTCCGGTCGGCCGTGGAACACGCGCAGATGGTTGGGCGATTCGTACAGCTGCCGTGCAAAGATCCATTCCGATTATCACAACTACTGCAGGTTTTAGCGCGGCCGTTGAAGGAATCAAGGCATTACAAGCTGGAGATTTGAGTGTCTCTCCTATCCAAGAATGGCTCAAACGCTAATGGCAACAATTAATAAGAACGCCGTTCAAGAGATTGTGACGATACTTTCGAACAAGCGCGTTGGTGCTTATCACCAGATATTGCTTAATGTTGGCGATATCGTAAAGAACTGTCGCCCTGGAAACTTTGTAGCAATAAGCGTTGGTGGCGATACATCGAAGATGATTTTGCGTCGTGCATTTGCAATCTCTCGAGTATCTGAAAGTTCTCAATATGGCGGAACTATGGAGCTAATTGTCGCCCCTCACGGTTCTGGAAGTAAGTGGCTGTGTTCCCAACTTGAGGGAGCCGAGATAGATATTGTCGCTCCACTGGGAACAGCTTTTGGCATTCCAACAGAACCCATCAGTGCACTACTCATCGGCGGAGGTTACGGTTCGGCACCGTTATTTGGTTTGGCAGACGTTCTTAAGTCACGCGGTTGCAAAGTAGATATGTTGTTGGGCGCCAGCGTTGGATCAAAGATCTATGCACCGATGGAAGGTAAACGCTCAGTGAATTCATTGAAGATTTACACTGAAGATGGCTCGATGGGTGAAACAGGGCGTGTCACGGAGAATCTTCTTAATATCGTCAAAGATCGAAATATTGATGTGATTTATTCATGTGGTCCTATGGCGATGCTCTCCGCAATTACTGCACTCGTTGCTGATACAGATGTCATCCATCAATGTGCTGTTGAGGAGTCAATGGCATGTGGAATTGGAATATGCATGACGTGCGTACTCCCTGTTCGTAACGAAGACGGGTCAACGTCAATGCTGAGATCGTGTATTGATGGACCAGTAATGGATGGCTCCACTGTTCGCTGGGATTTAGTAGGCAAAGTACCGGAAGTGTCCTTATGAGTCTTCCAGTGGATATGTCCACAACCCTTGGGAATGCTTGGTTTCCAACCCCGATTTTCACAGCAAGTGGTTGTGCAAGCAGCGGTAAAGAGTTGGCGCAGTTCTTTCCTCTTAATCAAGTAGGGGCTATCGTCACGAAGTCTGTGATGAGTAAGCCGCGACATGGTCGCCCAACACCTCGTATGGCAGAGACTCCATCAGGCATGCTCAACTCAATTGGATTACAAGGACCAGGAATCGATGCATTTCTTGCAAACGATGTTCCATGGCTGATTGAACAGAAAGCCCGAGTGATTGTCTCTATCGCAGGTGAAACGGTTGAGGAGTACTCAACTCTTGCACGCAAACTTCGTTCAGTCTCTGGCATCAGCGCTGTTGAAGTCAATATTTCTTGTCCCAACGTTGAAAATCGTGGACTTGTATTTGCATGCGACCCAGAGAGTTCGCGCAGAGTCATAGATGGTGTTCGTAAGACTATTGGGGGAGAATTGCCAATTATTGCCAAGCTCTCTCCAGATGTGACAGATCTACCTGCGATTGCACGCGGTGTTGTTGATGC
>WLJF01000022.1 GCA_009701945.1 Actinomycetota bacterium | reverse complement strand
TCAGATCGCTGCAGGGCTAGAAAAAAGTGCTCACAACCACTCACAAACGCTCGATTTACCGATAAGTCTGTAGAAAATTTCGATTTTTCCCACTTGCCTGCGTAATTTTTGGGAAAAGTCTCAACCTTGGGGTTGACTCAGAGGGATTACAACGGTGTAATTCATTCCTAGAGCGCGTTCTTCACACCGAAGTGCGACCTAATGACTTGAGGAGCTTCGCATATGCCGATCCGCCCAGAAGGAACATCTACTGGCAAGCCATCAGCCCCCACTGCTGGACCAACTATCCAACTAGCTAGCGGAGAGAATATTGAACTCTCCTGGCAAGAGCGCTCACTCTGCGCTCAAACAGATCCAGAAGCATTCTTTCCTGAAAAGGGTGGATCTACACGCGAAGCAAAGCGTGTCTGCCTCTCATGTGATGTTCGCCAAGAGTGCCTTGAATATGCACTCGCACATGATGAGCGTTTCGGAATCTGGGGTGGCCTCTCCGAGCGTGAGCGTCGCCGTCTCAAGCGTCGCCCCGCATAAGCGCCGCTACTCTCACAGTTTCAAACGATAAGTTTCCCTTATGAGTACGCAACGCGTTTCTGCAATTCTCGTTGTCCATGATGGATCAACATGGTTGCCAGAAGTTGTTGCATCGATTGTCTCTCAGAGTCGAAACGTTGATCAGATTCTTGCAGTCGATACTGGCTCAACAGATGGCTCAGCAAAACTTCTCAAAGGCGCTCGCATCCCTGTTGCAACTCTTGATCGCACAACAGGTTTTGGTGAAGCAATTTCATATGGAGTGGAAAAAATTGCAGCTCCTATCGAAGGAGTTGAAGAATGGATTTGGATTCTCCATGATGATTGCGCGCTACATCCCGCTGCACTCGAATCTCTCTTAACAGCAATCTCAGAACGACCTAGCGTTGTGATGGCTGGACCAAAGTTACTCGGATGGCATAACCGCACACACTTACTTGAAGTCGGTATCAGTCTTGCAACTAACGGCGCGCGATGGACTGGACTTGAACCCAATGAGTATGACCAAGGACAACGCGATGGAGTTTATGAAGTTCTCTCGGTAAGCACTGCAGGAGCTCTTATTCGCCGAGATGTATTTGAAGAACTTGGGGGATTCGATCAGAATCTTGAACTCTTCCGCGATGATGTTGATTTTGGCTGGCGCGTGCGAACTGCAGGCCATTCGGTTGTGGTTGTTACAGATGCTATTGGCTACCACGCACAAGCTGCTAGCAATGAACGTCGCGCTGTAGATGTTAAGGGCGCCTTCTTACATCGCCCATTGTTACTCGATCGCCGAAATGCTGCCTATGTTCTTCTTGCCAATTCGAGTTGGTGGTCCATACCCTGGCTATCAATCCAATTGCTTGCTGGTGCACTCTTGCGATCTATCGGATATCTCTTTGCAAAACTTCCTGGATACGCCAGTGATGAGATTTTGGCAATCGCAACTCTTCTCATTCATCCCACAGAACTGCTCAAAGCGCGCTCAGCACGCAAGAAGAGTCGATTCATTTCAAGTCGCGTAGTAAAAACTTTTATCCCATCACGCTGGACTCAAATTCGAAGTTCAATTTCACGTGGTTTTGAAACTTTGCGAGCACGTTTACTGCCTGAAGATGCCACGCAAACGACTCCTGTAACGAGCGATCTGACAATCAATGAAGATGAGGATTTGCTAACTCCACTTTCAACCAAGCCTTGGAGATTGGTATTTGCCAGACCCCTCGTGGCAGTTCTCTCCATCCTTGCAGTCATAACTATCTTCTGGGCGCGCCATAGATTTGGCGCCATATCTGGGGGAGCCCTTGCTCAATCTCCAGATAATTTCAAAGACCTCTTCAAGCTCTATCTTGAAAGTTGGCATGAGATTGGAATGGGAAGCGGTCTCTCAACTCCAGCCTGGGTGTTGATTCTTAGTGGAGCATCCCTACTCACCTTGGGAAATGTGAAGCTATTTGTGGCGCTCTGCTTCATCGCAGCACCATTTATATTCCTACTTACCTCTCACAACTTTCTTAAGCGCTATACGGATAACCAATGGTTATCGGCCGGGGCTGCCCTTCTCTATTCGCTCTCACCAGTCTCAATTGCTGCAGTGAATTCAGGGCGATTAGGAGTCTTAGTCTTCATCGCACTACTTCCAGTCTTTGTTGCAGGACTTCGCAACTGGGTTGATATTGAAAAGCGCACATGGCGAAGCATCTTTGCTTACTCACTCTTCATCTGGTTGCTCTTTGCCTTTAATCCTTCAGTGCTCTTGATCTTGACGGGGGCGATAGCTTTCGCTCTCTATCGTGACTTTCTCATTGCAGAGAAGAACTACAAGAGTCCACTCTTTATTCAACGAGGTATTCGCAGAGCCACCTTGCTTACATTGCCGATCCTCTTATCTGCGCCAGGTTCCTTTGCAATCTTTGTGAAGCCAACCAAGCTTCTCTCGGAAATAGGACTCACCGTTGCAGGTGGTGGTGCCAACTTTGCCTTCTTTGCAAACCCTGGTGGCGCTGGCTCGCTTCCATGGTGGTGCGTTAGCCCAATCGCAATCGTTCTATTTGTTACATTCTTTTCAACAACAGCAGCAAGAAAATTTGCAACCCTTGGTTTGATCTTCTTGTTATCTGGAACTTTGGTGAGCGCCCTTGTCGTCTCAGGCAACGGCTCCGCTACCGGATCGCGAGCAAATGCTTCGACCTTTATTGCCATTGCTACATTGCTATCAATTACCTCAGCAGTTGTCATGTTTGACAAGATTCGTGCTCGACTAGAACAGTCGCATGTGAATTACCGACATATTTCAGTTGCACTCGTATTGCTTATCTCGGTTGCATACTCCGTCACATCAACCTTCTGGCTTGTTACAGCAGGTGCAGATTCGCCACTACGGACAACATCAAAGGAGATACTTCCTGCCTTTCTCTCCATTGAGAAGGATGCGAAGACTGTTGTCCTGCGTTCCTATCGCAGTAACAATGAGACAACATTGTCGTATTACATTTCACGTGGGTCTGCAATCACATTGGGCGAAGCTGATGTAGCGCCTCAAGATTTACCGGTGATTACTCAAGCAATTGAAGGTTTGGTCGACAATACTGGCGTCACATCCAGCAAGACCTTTTCCACCTATGGAATTAAGTATGTATTTCTAAAGAACCCGGTCAGTAAAGATGTGGTTCAAACAATCGATGGATTGGGTGGGTTTAATCGAACATCAGCTACCAATGCTGGAATCGTCTGGAAAGTTTTGAAAGATACGGGTCGGTTGAAGTTTGTTGACTACTCTGGAAAGGAATTCATTCTTCCATTTAAGGGTGTGCGAACATATGTGCCTGCTCCCGGAACGATCACGTTAACTGAGAGTTATAGCAATTCTTGGCAGATTTCCCAGGATGGGTATCGACTTGCGAAGATTAAGAATGCCAATGATCTTCCATCCTTTGAAGTAACAACAGGTGGTCACATTTCTGTCATTCACGACGGCACTGCAAGGCGCGGATGGATCTCCCTATTTCTTATCGCACTAGTTACAACCATAGTTCTTGCCCTGCCTTCAGGTCGAAGAAGAAGTGAAATTGAAGATGCGGTGATTGCATGAGAAATCAACGCACTCTTATCTTGGCACTCTCCACAGCGGTAGTGCTCTTCCTCAGTAACATCCTCAATGTCACGGTTTCGACCAATCGTTTTAATACCTCATATCCAGCATCAGTGTGTTCACCTAATACAACGGGGCTGACAACTGCTATCTCTTTGACTTCGCCAAAGACTCTGGTGCGAAAGACCGGAACTTCATCTATGCAGACTTCACAAGTGGGCTTTAGGCGATTTGCCGTTGCAGCACAGTCAGCTGTACTTGAAGCAGGTTCTGTAACACCCGTTGCTTGGCAAGTGCGCACGGGAGTCTGGGCTGGCGCAGTTCCATGTAGCGCACCGGTTGCTTCTCAATGGTTTGTTGGAGCAACTGCAGATATCACCTCAAAAGGTTCACTCAATGTTGTTAATAGCGGACTTGGTCGTGCACTAGTTGAAATACAAGTCTTTACAGAAAATGGATTAATCACTCCTCGCACCATTTCACTCAAAGCTAATACCTTTACATCTCTCTCCCTAGCTTCACTTGCTCCAGGCTCGAAGCAAATTGCAATTCATATCCTTCCTCGTTCAGGGCGTATCAACGGATTTGTTATTGATGAACGAGGTAAAGGACTTAAGGCCCTCGGTGGTGACCTCGTGAATTCAACGGGGGATCCAAGCAAGAAGATACAAATACCAGCTATTCCTCAGCAGACCGGACGGACGGGCTCAACTCCACACACACTCCGACTACTGGTTCCAGGTGATGTCGATGCCCGAATCACAGCAGTAATCAAATCAACTGATGGAACCTTTGCTCCATCTGGTATTGATGGTCGTGTCATTGCACATAAGAAAGTGATTGAAATTCCGTTGAATGTCACCATGGCCTCTGGAAAATTCGCATTGCACATTTCATCTGATCAACCAATTCTTGGCTCTGTTTTCTCTCAGACCCTTGTGAAAGGAAAGCGTGACTTTGTTTGGAGTACTGCAGCGCAAGATCTCTCTGAATACACGCTAGCCACGACCGGATTGGCTCCCACTCTCGTATTTACAGGCAGTCGAATCAAGCTCAATCTCGAGCTGACATATACAAATGGCAAGACAAAGACAGTCAAGATTTCAGCTGAGGACATTGCAACCTTCGTAGTTCCAGATTCTGTGCGAGCAGTCTCCTTTGCGGGCATTTCATCGGGAACTTCAGGTGCTGCACTCATCGCATCAAAGAGTGGGTATGGCTACATACCTCTCAATGCCGGAAGTGTTCTTGCGAAATCTTCCATCCCCGCATCGAATATTCGAGTACTCAATCCCTAACTTTTGGACTCACCCCCACTAATCTTGATGACATGAGTAATCAGGTTCGGACAGGACGCGTGTGTTCACGTGTGACTTGTCGCTCCGTTGCATCGATGACTCTCACATACATCTATGCAGATTCAACTGCAGTGCTAGGTCCTCTTGCTACTTTCTCGGAACCACATTCTTATGATCTCTGCGAAAAGCATTCAGCAAGACTTACCGTTCCTAATGGCTGGAATGTAATTCGACAGAGTGCTGATGAAAACAATGCAGGACCAAGCCATGATGATTTAATGGCAATTGCAGATGCAGTTCGTGAAGTCGCTCAGGTTGCACTTGCCGACCAGCAAGAAGTTTCTACAGCTTCCTCCCAATCGAGCGTGGGTCGACGCGGTCATTTACGCGCAGTCCCTTCCTAATTTCTTTTTCCCCAATCTTCTCTTTACGATATCCATATGAGCACCTCAATCTTTAAGGCATATGACATCCGTGGGCTAGTCGATAAAGAACTCACCCCTGATTTTGCCTTTGCTACAGGTGTGGCAGTTGCTCGTTTTCTTGAATTAGAGCGCGAACCAGGCACAGTGGTTATTGGTGAAGATATGCGCCCGTCATCTCCAACTCTTGCAACAGCATTTGCAGCTGGCGTTACATCTCAAGGCCTTGATGTGATCCGTATTGGATTAGCCTCAACAGATATGTTGTATTTTGCATCAGGAAAGCTCAATCTGCCTGGTGCGATGTTTACCGCAAGTCATAATCCAGCTGCCTATAACGGAATCAAACTCTGTTTGAGTGGGGCGCGACCAATTGGCAAAGAGTCTGGGCTAGTAACCATTGAGAACTTCGTTAAAGAAGGAACTCCAATGGCGATGCGTAATCTTGGAGTTGAAAAGACGCAGAACATGCTTGAGGAATATGTCGATCACCTCCTATCGCTTGTGGATGTCTCATCAATTCGACCACTGAAGATAGTTATCGATGCTGGTAATGGAATGGGTGGATACACAGCACCTGCAGTCTTTAAGCGCCTGAACGCTGAAGTTATTGAGATGTACTTTGAGCTCGATGGCACCTTCCCTAACCATGAGGCTAATCCCATTGAACCTTCCAATCTCAAAGATCTGCAGAAGGCAGTTAAGAAACATAAAGCTGATATTGGACTTGCCTTTGATGGCGATGCTGACCGTTGCTTCCTAGTGGATGAGAAGGGCGATTTAGTAAATCCCTCTGCCCTTACAGCGCTCATTGCTACACGTGAACTTAAGCGCTACCCCGCATCAAATATTATTTATAACTTAATCTCTTCACGCGCTGTGAAGGAAGTTGTTGAAGAAAATGGCGGAACAGCAGTTCGCTCCCGTGTGGGGCACTCATACATTAAGAAGTTAATGGCTGAGACGAACGCTGTATTTGGCGGCGAACATTCAGGGCACTTCTACTTCCGTGATTTCTGGAAAGCAGATTCTGGAATGCTTGCAGCACTTCATGCAATTGCAGCTCTTGGAGAAACCGATACGCCGCTTTCGAAACTTCTCTCTTCATTTAATCGTTATTACTCAAGTGGTGAAATCAATTCAACAGTGAGTGATGCAAAGGCAGCCATGAATCAGATTGAGAAAATCTATGGCAAGAAAGATGGGGTCGAAGTTGATCACCTGGATGGCCTGACCATCAATGGCGATACCTGGTGGTTTAACCTTCGCGCATCCAATACTGAGCCCCTGCTTCGACTCAACGTTGAGGCTTCAACGGAAGCCCGTATGAAGAAGGTTCGAGATGATGTACTTAACACCATTCGAGGCGACCTCGACATCCTCGTATTAATCCCGTAACTAGTAGGCTATCCCCATAGCCGACTAGCACAGTAGAGCCCTACGCCGAAGGTCAAGCGAAAAAACAGCCGTTTTTATATTAGGGAGAAAAACACATGACACCTGTCACAACTATTCCAAAGCACGACATTGCAGATGCATCACTTGCAGAAGCAGGCCGTAAGAAAATTGAGTGGGCAGAGCGCAACATGCCTGTCCTTGCTCAGATCCGCGAACGCTTCGAGAAGTCACAGCCATTTACTGGTGTGCGCATCGCAGCATGTATGCACGTCACAACAGAGACTGCAAACTTGATGCGTGTTCTTAAAGCTGGGGGCGCCGAAATCGCACTCTGTGCTTCAAACCCACTTTCAACTCAAGATGACACAGCAGCAGCGCTTGTTCATGAATACGGCATTTCAGTATTCGCACGTAATGCTGTCGATCGCGATGGTTACTACTCACATATCAATGCAGCACTTGATATCAACCCTCACCAAGTATTTGATGATGGTTGCGACCTCGTGAACACTCTTCACACAACTCGTAAGGAACTTCTTCCAAACATTGCAGGTGGATGTGAGGAGACAACAACTGGCGTTATCCGTCTCAACCAGATGGCTAAAGATGGTGCGCTGACATTCCCAATGATCGCTGTCAATGACACCGATACAAAGCATATGTTTGATAACCGTTACGGAACAGGTCAGTCAACACTTGATGCTGTCTTCCGTGCGACTAACTTCCTTCTTGCAGGACGCATCGTCGTCGTTGCTGGATTTGGTTACTGCGGTAAGGGCGTTGCAGAACGCGCCAAGGGCATGGGTGCTGATGTTGTTGTTACAGAAATCGACCCAACAAAGGCACTTGATGCAATGATGCAGGGATTCCGCGTCATGCCGATGGTAGATGCGGCAAAGCTTGGCGATGTATTCATTACTGTCACAGGTAACCGCGATGTACTTCGCGACGAGCACTTCGCAGTGATGAAGGATGGCGCAATCATGGCCAACTCAGGACACTTTGATATCGAAATCGATGTTGCATGGCTTGAGCAGAACTCAGTAAAGAAGAATGCAAAGATGCGTCACCAGACTGACGAATACGTCATGAAGGATGGCCGTCGCCTTCTTCTCCTTGCAGAAGGACGCCTTGTAAACCTTGGAGCTGCAGAAGGTCACCCAGCATCAGTAATGGATATGTCATTCTCTGATCAGGCACTTACTGCTGAATACCTTGTAAAGGAAGCAAAGAATCTTCCTGCTGGTGTTCACGAAGTTCCTACATACATTGATAAGGAAGTTGCTTCACTCAAGCTCAAGTCAATGGGTGGACGCATCGACACACTTACACCCGCACAAGATATGTACCTCAACTCTTGGGAGCACGGTTCATAAATGACTCTGGTTATGGTCGTCGATGACGATCAAGACCTTGCAGAAATGCTTGGAATTGTTCTCACAAGTT
>WLJF01000021.1 GCA_009701945.1 Actinomycetota bacterium | reverse complement strand
GGAGTGCTGGCAATAATGCTGACTAAGGAACCATATGCAAGCAAGAGACCACCGAAGGTATTGGTGAAGCCGCGCATATCGTGTAAATAGACGAGTAGCAATGACAGAGTCATTCCGCCACCTACTGCATTAAGGCAGATTCCAAAGATGATCTTCCGTGACTGCGGATTGAGCAGGACGGTGAATTCCTTAAAGAGCATTTACTTCAAAAGGCCCTGTGCCTGCGCCAAAATTTCTTTGCGATATCTAACTGTCAGAGATATGTGACCTTCTCCGGGCTTGAAGGAAAGTGTTGCAGTGGGAATGTGTTTTTCAAGCCAGTAAGAGTGAGCATGAGGAACCATGAAATCATCATCTCCCTGCCATAAGAAGACAGGTTTGGTGATTGACTCTAATTCAAATCCCCACTTCTTCACAAAGACTAAGTCATCATCGATCCATCCATCGAAGCTGACAGCAAGTGCGCTTCGCATTGAAGCTGCCATTGCATCAGCTTCTCCACCTTCGAGAACTGCCTTATCGGCATCTCCGATGAGACCACCAAATGCTTCGATGATGTCATTTCCTGTTACAGATTTCATCGGCCCAGCATTGTCATTCATCCACTGATCAATGACTGCTTCACCTTTGAGGGCTGCACCAAATTCATCATGGTTCTCAGGTCCCATACCTTCAAGGAAATCAAGATCATCCACACCAAATGCACCAACACCAGCGAGAGAAATAGCGCCAACGTTGCGCGGTTCAAATGTATTGGCAAGGCAATGTGGACCTCCGCCAGACCAACCGATGGATACAAACTTAGTGATGTTCTTTGCATCCAGCACCTGAGCAATATCAGAGTTCACATTAATCACGCTGCGACCTGGATTGCGATCACTAGTTCCATATCCCGCACGGCTATATGCAATAGCGCGAATACCTGCAGTTGCTGCTGACTCAAGCCAATCAGTCCATGAGCTTGCATGGCCTGGCGTTCCATGGTGGAAAACAATCGCGCTCTCAGAATTGATTCCATTATCGGCAATCTCTAATTCACGACCATCTTTGAGTTTAAATTGAGGCATTTAGCCAGTCTATTACTCTGACACAATATGCAACATGGTTTCGGCTAACGCAGATAAGGGATTCTCCTATGAGATTACCCATGCTCCCGAAACCGGATTAGCGCGAGCCGGGGTTATTACAACTCCCCATGGACAGATTCAGACACCCGCTTTCATTCCAGTTGGAACTAAAGCCAATGTGAAGACCGTTCTTCCTGAAGCGATGGAAGAACTTGGCGCACAAGCGCTTCTTGCCAATGCCTATCACCTGTATTTGCAGCCAGGGCCAAGCATTCTCGATGAAGCAGGTGGTCTTGGGGCATTTATGAATTGGGATAAGCCGACCTTTACCGATAGCGGAGGATTTCAAGTTCTCTCACTCGGTGTGGGATTTAAGAAGGTGCTCGCCATGGATGCGCAGACCTTTCGATCTGATCAAGTCATTGCCAAGAATAAAGAGCGTCTTGCCCATGTCGATGATGAAGGTGTGACATTTAAAAGCCATCTCGATGGTTCGATGCATCGTTTCACCTCAGAAGTTTCTATGCAGA
Source organism: Actinomycetota bacterium (assembly GCA_009701945.1). Classification (GTDB taxonomy): domain Bacteria; phylum Actinomycetota; class Actinomycetes; order Nanopelagicales; family Nanopelagicaceae; genus Planktophila. The sequence continues at coordinate 6,702 of WLJF01000021.1, read as the reverse complement.
TACAACATCAATTGGGCGCCGACATCATGTTTGCCTTCGATGAGTGCACCACTCTTCACAACACTCGCCCCTACCAAGAGCTTGCAATGGAGCGCACATATAACTGGGCTATTCGCTGTCTTGATGAACATAAGCGCCTCACCGATGCGCGAGCTGATAAGCCCTATCAAGCACTCTTTGGAGTAATTCAAGGTGCTCAATATGAAGATTTACGCAAAAAAGCAGCAACCGATCTTGGTGGAATGAGCTCATCAGGAATTGAATTTGATGGATTCGGTATTGGTGGGGCGCTCGATAAGGATTCACTCGGCACCATCGTTGGATGGGTGAACTCAACTCTTCCTGAAAATAAACCCAAGCACTTACTTGGTATCGGTGCTCCCGAAGATCTCTTTGTCGGTGTTGAAAATGGTGTTGATACATTCGACTGTGTGCTTGCATCTCGTATCGCTCGCACAAGCGCCGTCTACACAATGACAGGTCGGTATAACGTCTCTAACGCTCCATATGTGCGCGATTTCAACCCGATTGATGATGAATGTGATTGCTATACCTGTAAGAACTACACCCGCGCATACCTTTGTCATCTATTCCGCGGTAAAGAGATGCTCGCTGGAACTCTTGCAACAATTCATAATGAGCGATTTATTGTGCGCTTAGTTGATCAGATGCGACAGGCAATTATTGATGGCACTTTCCAAGAGATGAAAAAAGAATTTATGGGCCGTTACGCCCATAAATCAGGTCAAGCTAGAGATTAATTAGTGGTGTAGATCTTTAAGATTTTCAGCTTCACTACCCACAGGAGACCATCCACCAGGAATGAGATCCTGAGCCTCTGCTGGTCCCCATGAACCACCTTCATATTGGATTACTGGATTTGGATTCTTTAAGAGATCTTCCAAAATCTGCCATGAGTGCAGAACAGCATCAATACGAGTAAAGCGGAAGTGATCACCAAGCATTGCAGCGCGTAGTAGTCGCTCATATGGACCTTGGCGATCGCCGAACTCGGCAACGAACTCTACGGAGAGATCAACAGTCTCTGTTATTAACTTAGTTCCAGGTTTCTTCGCCTGAAGTGAGATATCCACGCCATCTTTAGCGCCAAGGCGGAATCGCACTTGATTGGATTCGCTCTTCCCAAAGAGCGCACGTGGTGGTTGCTTAAATTCAACAATAACTTCAAGGACCGTCTCAGGCATCTTCTTACCGGTGCGCAGGTAGATAGGAACTCCTGCCCAGCGCCAGTTATCGATAAACAATTTCATCGCAACAAAGGTTTCCGTATCTGAATTCTCAGCTACGCCCTCTTCATCGAGGAATCCTTCAAATTGCCCGCGGACAACATCATTCTTATTGATATCGCGAATAGCGGAGAGAACTTTGATTTTTTCATTCTGCATCGACTCAGAACCCATATCGATAGGCGGTTCCATAGTGAGCATCGTTAACACTTGAAGGATATGGTTTTGCAGCACATCGCGTGTTGCACCGACTCCGTCATAGAACTTTCCTCGACCATCGATGCCGAAGTTCTCTGCCATCGTGATCTGGATGTTTGATACATAGTTTCGATTCCACACAGGCTCAAAGAGGGTATTGGCGAAGCGGAATACCAATAGATCTTCTACCGCCTCTTTTCCAAGGTAGTGATCGATGCGATAAATCTGATCTTCTGGAAGTAATTTCTTGAGCTCTGAGTCGAGGGCGCGTGCACTTTCAAGGTCACGACCAAAAGGCTTTTCCACAACAACACGGGCACGACGAGTGATGCCAACAGTGGCAAGTGCTTCTGTGATGCGGGCAAAGTACTCAGGTGCAATTGCTAAGTAGATGACGGGTAGTTTGAAATCTTTGATTGCTTCAGCGAGATCAACGAAGGTCTGTGGATCTTCATAGTCGCCGACAATCAGCTGCATTTCACTGAGTAACTTAGCAAGGGCCTTTTCATCTACATCGGGCTTACGAGCACGGACTGCACTTTCCACATTCTCTTTAAAGACATCCTGGGTCCACTTGGAGGATGCAACGCCAAAGATCTTTACATCCAATTCACCTAAATCTTCAAGGTCATAGAGAGCTGGAAAGAGCTTCTTCTTTGCTAAATCTCCGGTCGCGCCAAATAGAACTAAGGCATCTGCCTTCATTACTTAGCCTGTGGCTTCTCGTTATGGCCACCGAATTTATAGCGCATCGCACTCAATACTCGGTTGGCAAATTCATCATTGTTGCGGGAAGCAAAGCGCGCATAGAGCGATGCGCTCAAGACGTGCGCTGGAATTCCAGCTTCAATTGCCGCCTGAACAGTCCAGCGACCTTCACCGCTATCGCTGACTTCAGTTGAATATTCTTTCAGTTCCTTAGATTCAACAAGTGCTTGCGCTGTGAGATCTAGTAGCCATGAAGCAACAACGCTTCCGCGGCGCCAGACTTCGGTGATTGCCGGGATATCAAGATCGTATGCAGGAGTCATCTCATCTGCTGCTTCAAAGATTGCAAGGCCTTCTGCGAATGCCGCCATCATTCCGTATTCGATTCCATTGTGAATCATCTTTACGAAGTGGCCAGAACCAACTGAACCGCAATGCAAATATCCGTATTCAGCTTGCTGTGGTTCACCGGTACGACCTGGTGTGCGCTCCGCTGATTCAACTCCAGGACAGAGTGCTTTAAAGATGGGATCTAGTGACTTCACAACAGCGTCATCACCACCGATCATCAGTGAGTAACCACGCTCAAGTCCATAGACACCACCTGAAGTTCCAACATCAACGAAGTTGATTCCCTTGGCCTTCAAAAACTCGGCGTTCTTCAAATCGTTCTTGTAATAACTATTTCCACCATCGATGACGGTATCCCCTGGTGAGAGATGTTCAGCCAGTGATGCAATTGTTGAATCAGTAACGGCTGCAGGCACCATGATCCAGATTGTGCGAGGTGTTGAAAGTTGTGAGGCAAGGTGTGCCATATCGGTTGCACCGATTGCACCTTCGGCAGCAAGAGTCTTTACGGCATCAGGGCTGACGTCATAGACAGCAGATGTGATGTTATGGAGTGCAAGGCGACGGACGATATTTGCGCCCATGCGGCCTAGGCCGACCATTCCGAAATTCGTAGTTGCCATGAATATGCCTATTCGTTGTAGAAAACGCTCAACGTTGAGGTTCGTAGTCTAACGCGTGATTGGTCATCCATCCGAATTCAGGCGAATTTTAGGTGAAATTACTCTGAAAAGAAGGCTTCTGTATCAACAATTAGACGAGTATGCGAATGACCTCGAACATAACTCGCTGGTATTGAAAGATCTCCTTCAATAATTTTTGTCACTGCATCAGCTTTACTTTCGCCCGCAGCAACAATCCATACCTCGTGTGCACTATTAATCAATGACATCGTAAATGAAACTCTCACAGCAGGTGGCTTTGGTGAATCAGTAATCGCAAAGATTCGGCGATGATCATCCACATCAGCTAAGCCAGGAAAGAGGGATGCCACGTGGCCATCAGGGCCTAGTCCCAAAATATTGAGATCTATATCAACGTTTTCAAGAGCTAACTCGTAATCACTGACTGCTTCCTCAACACTTTTGGCAACATCAGATGCCAACACTTCGTGGATAACTACCGCTGTGTTGGTAACTGTTCCATGGAAGGGAAATGCGTTGCGCTCGACGCTATCGCCTTGAACAAAGCGTTCATCGCTCCACCAGATGTGAAGTCCTGCAAAACCATCTGGGTCGGCATTAAATTCATTGACAAGTGCTTCAGAGATCTGCACGCCCAGCGTTCCGCCGGTGAGAACGAGATGAAATTGGCTCTTGAGTTTCAAACCCTTTTCAATGGCTGCAAGAATCTGAACGGTGACCTCATCTGAGAGTTCAGTGGCATCTGCATAGAGGGTCAGATCGAGTTCATCATCGATATCGCCAACAATGGCATCAAAATCATCGCTCATTGCTGCTCCCCCATTTCGCCACGAATTCTGCAGTGCTCATCTCGTAGATATTTTCAGGGCCATCGATCTCATCCATCTGTTGGCCCTTGTATTCAAATCCGAAGTAGTTAATCACAGCGATTGATGGAAGGTTCTCGGGGCTCACGGTGTATCTCAGAGTTTTTACCTCAGGAAAGGTGCAGACCCAGCTCCACATGCCTTTGAGAGCTTCCTTCGCATAACCCTTGCCTTGAAAATCCTCTTCGATGCCAAGGCCAATCTCCATCATTCCTTCGGAATCAGGTACTCCATGAAAACTGATGCTGCCGATAATTTCCTTACTCTCTTTGAGAACTATAAATCTGACAAACCATTTGTTTACTGAGGGATCAACTTTCACCTGCGGGACGCGCCAACCCAATGGACCGCTCTCTTTAACAAGATTTTGGTGTGGGTTTGTGAAGTCTCTGCCCGCAATAGCAGTGAGATCACTCTTTTTCTCGTATAACTCAATGATGCCTTGTGCAGAAATATGGTGGAGCTCTAAACGCGGAGTATCAATTGCCTTCTCGTACACATGCGAAGTATCGCACGACGCTAGAGAATGAAGTAAGCCTTGGCTTTTTCTACAGCGGAAACTCGTCCATCTACTTCCATCTTTCGGTACAAATTCTTGAGGTGAGTCTTCATCGTATTTTGCGAGATATGAAGTGAGGCTGCAATTGCACTGATTGGGCGATCCGTTGAAAGGTGTCGCAAGACTTCAAGTTCGCGCTTTGTCAGCGATGAAGCGAATTCTGATGGTCGGTTGGCATCTGACTTAATGCGCTCGGCAACGCTAGAGGCTAGATCTTCAAGATAGACAGTTGGATTCTGGCCGGCAATTTTCAAGATGAGGTTCCCCATTTCCGATGATTGACGAAGGAAAGTTTCTTTCGCACCTACTGTGGCTCCGATTTCGAGAGCCTTCTTCATCTCCTTCATCGCCAAATTCTCCTGATCAATTACTTCGTGAGCGTCAGCGAGATGCTTCCAAATCTTTTCGCGAGGAGTTCGCGCAGGAAGGTTCTTCACTTCTTCTCGAACCGATTTTTTGCCCATGCGCTCGTCATAGGCAAGCCTTATCTGTTGAACAAATCGAAGTTTCGGCGCACGTTCTAAGAGCGCCCCTAGGCGTTCATTATCTTTAACAGTAAATCGAATGAAGAGTTCGCTCAGATCAATAATTGAAACCAGACCTTCTGAAAATTCAATCTCACTCGCCCGTTCTCTGGCCCGCTTAATATTGTCGAGCGCCTCGGTCACCATCCCGCGCATAACAAGATCACGAGCAAAGTAACCGTCGGCAAAGAAATGCCAAGCCCATTGCTGCCACTGCTCTCCTAGGTTTCTGATCTGTCCAAAGACCTCAAAGGCCTCGCGAGGTCTTGCAAATTCAAGATGGCAACGCGCAATTATGAACATCGAATCTAGCGGTCCAAAGATTCCGACATAGCCTCGTTTTGTGAATTGAGAATAGGTAACCGAGGCAGCTTCATACGCTCTGCGGTAGTCGCCACGTTGAAAGAGCGCCATCGCATTCATAGATGAGAGCAACAGGTGGTTATTGGGAAGTTTAGATTTATTGGCTAGTGCTTTCGCTTGTTCATATAACGCTTCTACCGATTCAGTCTCATCCAGAATAAAGCTCTTCATCGCGGCCAGGCGCAATAAGCCAATCTGCTCTTCAATTCCAAATGTAATTGGACCTTCATTATTCGCCATCGCAATCGCATAACTCTGATCGAACTCATCAAAACGTCCTAACGCCATTTCTACGTACGCTCTGGAACCATAAGTGAGCTGCTTGATGAATCCTTCGAGCACCGTACCTTGCGCATCGAAATTCATCTGATCAATCATGCTGAAAACTGATTCATACTCTTGATTAGCTAATCGTCCTGCCAGTTCAACGGTCGCACGCTTGAGTAGACCTAACTCTGAATTGTCGCCGGCAAAGATGGACCAGCGAATGAGCTCACGTCCTCGACCCGTTGCCTGCAAGATTCGAGCAGCATCAGGAAAAATAACTGCGACTTTCTCGAAATCGCCTGCAAGATAGGCGTGTTCTAAGGCGAGGTTTGGTTCGTTACGGTTCTCATGAAATGCAAGAAGCGCCGAGTGAAGTCTCATCTTCTTGTACTTATCTTTTCGAAGCTCAGTCAGAAGAACTTCTCGCACCAGTGTCGAAAATTCAAAGCTCTGCTCTGGAGATCCTGTTTGAGAAAAGTAGTTACCATCAAGTGCTATTTGGTTAATACCATCATAGGAATAATCATCGCCGAGGATAACTTCAGCCATTTCATGGGTAAATTCTTGAACGACAGCAAGGGAAGTAATCAGGGATCGTGTCTGATCATCAAGTGAGTTAATTACGGATGAAGCTAAAGCCCTTAGAGGTTCGGATTGAGATGAAACCAACTTCTCAAAATCTACCGGCTTCTTATTCTTAGATATTTGATAGACAAGCATTGAAACTGCTGCCGGCCAACCATGTGCTCCTTCGAGAGATTGCCGAATTTCGCAATCCTCATAATCTAATTTGTGCATTGCTGCCAGAGTTGCAATCTCATTGTCAGAGAATTGGAGATCATTTGCGGTGACTACTGAGAGCGCACCACGTGAAGCGAATGTGGCGTAAACGGTTTCTAGAGTATCTCGGCGGATTGTTACGAATTGAATGTTCTTGGGAAATTGCTCAACAAGGCGCGAAGCAATATCGACGTC
>WLJF01000020.1 GCA_009701945.1 Actinomycetota bacterium | reverse complement strand
TGATTGAGCGATGGCAGCTTCTGCTGCAGAAAGTGCTGATGCTTGGGAACGATAGAGACGCTCAGATTCAGCGATGATATCTGCCAGCCATGCGCGATATTCGACCACGTTATCGGCAGCTTCTGAGATAACGCGCTCTGCTTCTCGGCGAGCGGCAGTTGTGAGAGCAACGGCGTCGCGACGCTTTGTTTCGACCACTGAATCTGCTTCAGCGATCTTGGCATTTGCAACAGCAGTAGCCTCTCGCCCAGCATCGCGAACAATCTCTGATGCTTCAGCTTCGGCAGTTGAAATATATTTACGTCCACGAGATTCTGCGCCAGCCAAAATGCTGCGCGCCTTATTCTCAGCACCTTCAAGTGTGTCTTTTGCATTTCGGCTTGTCTCATTAATGAGGCGCTCTGAGGCTGCTGTTGCCTTTGCTTCACGTGCCTGAGCTGACTTAATCATCGCCATAGCAGTTTCAGTGGCGAGAATTTCAAATTCTTCTCGGCTTAAGCCGGTAATATCACGACGTGATTTGAGATCAGCTAACTGAGATTCGAGTTCGCGGATGCGATCGACAGGATTGGCAACAGGTGCGCGATCTGCTTCCTCGCGAAAACCTACCCAGTTGCGGAAGTTCTTCTCTGCCATTATCAAACTCTCAATCAAGTACTCGGGGATGATCTATGAGAGCCCAAGATTAGGGCATGAAGCTACTTTCGGTAAATGGCGAAGGAGACCGCTAAATACTGAGATATCCACGCTGCAAGCACGAAAATGTGGAAGAGCTCGTGGAAGCCGAAGTACTTCGCATTGCGCCCAGGCCTTTTGAGCGCATAGAAGATTGCTCCGATTGAGTAGAGCAAACCGCCGATGATGATTGGCAGTATCACCCATAGACCACCCTCTTTATATAGCTGAGGCGTGTAGATGATTGCAACCCAACCAAGAAGTAGGTAGTTGGCAACATAGAGAAAACGGGGAGCGTTGACCCAGAAGACACGAAGGGCAACACCGAGAAGTGCTCCGGTCCAAACAATTGCAAGCAGAACATTACGATCATGATCATCAAGAAGTGCAACTGCGAATGGAGTATAAGAACCTGCAATCAGTAGATTGATATTTGCATGATCCCAACGTCGCCAGATCTTCTTCTTACGTGGAATCCAAGGGACTCGGTGATAAACGGCAGAGACGCTAAAGAGCATGATTGCCGTGATGGAATAGAGAGCAACCGCCCATTTAAATGATTCACCACTCAAGATAAAGAGAACAAGGGACGCAATAATCACAACAGGAGTAGCAGCTAAATGGAACCAGCCACGCAACTTGGGAGGAATCGCAATTGGCTCGGTGGTCATTCTGGAAGCCTAATCGTTTCTAAGATTTCGCACAGAAGGCACGAGTAGTGATGCCACTGCTGCAATAAGCGTGGTTGCTCCTGTGATAATCAGAATCGTGTTAACACCAAAGTGCATTGCTAGCGGGCCAGCAATAACTATGCCGAGTGGAGCAATGCCAAATGAACCTAAAGTGTCGTATGAGCTCACCCTTGAATATGACTCTTCCGGGACATGGCTCTGAAGCGATGTGTTCCAGGTGACCATGAAGACTTCCAAGCTGATGCCTGAAATAACAGATGCGATCACAGAGAAAACCATTGGTACATCAAATGCCAGCGCAAAGTCCCACACGGCAGAGAGCGCAATGAGAATCATGGCAAGAAAGAGAGGTCGGCCAATCTTTACCTTAAGCACCCATATTCCACCGATGAGCATTCCAACAGATAAACCTGCCAAGTTATAAGACCACTGTTTAGGCCCGGAAACGGGATCGCTGAAGTTCAGTGGTCCCAGGACTGAAAGCATTGATTCAAAAGCCATATTGATGAGTGCGAATGCAACAACCATCGCAATAACCCAGCTACGAGAAATGAATTCTCTCCACCCAACGACTAAGTCATGAATGATTCCAGGGCTCTTATCTTTGATTTTTCCGATGATTGGCAAGTACCAGACAATAACTCCAGCGATAAAGAAGCTGATGGCATCTACTAAAAGTCCCCATCCTGCACCCACTGTTGAGACGAGAATTCCGCCTCCAAGAGTTCCTACGATGTATCCGAAGTTGGTAAGCAATCCAATGACAGCATTTCCTTCTTGCAACTTCTCTTTTGGCAAAATCTCCGGAAGAACACCCGACATAGCTGGCCACCAAATTGCATTGAGAATTCCAAAGAGCGCACCCATAAGAGCGAGTAACCATGTACTCGAAAATCCTGCGATAAGAGAGATTGCACTTATTGCCGCAAGGAAACTACCGACCATGTCACTTCCGCCGACAAGTCGATTACGTTGGAATCGATCTGCGATGACCCCACCAAAGAGCATGAAGGCAAGCAAGGGCACAAAGCGTGCTGCCATAACGATAGAGAGATCTTTGCCTGTCGACCCGGGAAGGCTTAAGACGCCATAGGCCAGGGCAATCGGTGAGACTCCATTGCCCACATTGGAGATAAAGCGCGAGATCGCAAGGCTTGAGAAGCCGTGATGGCCTCTAAGGTCCTTGAGCTGGGTGAGCATCTGGCAAGGCTACATCTCCGGGTGAAAAGTCCGATTTTGCCCCCGACCCACGCTCAAATCGGGAAAAAAAGTCACAGAATTTTCACACTTTCAACTGCAATTCCTTCGCAAATGGTTCACACTTTCTCTTGTCGGCTCTCACTGAGGCTCCTCGAGGTCCTCATGGATTGCAGACCTTACGAACCAACCGGTTCGCACTGATATAGCACTCACGGAGGCTTACTACATGTCAGTAACACTCGACAGCAACCAATGGAACCTTGTTTATAACATCTTTTCATTTGGTTTGATCTCAATGCTCGCATGCACTGTCTATACCCTCGTATCGCAGTCACGCGTGCTTCCTAAGTACCGCAATGCTCTAGTGATGTCATCAATGGTTACATTCATTGCTGGCTACCACTACTTCCGAATCTTCAACTCATTCGGTGAAGCATCAGAAGGTATGGTCGTAAACGTTTCAGGTGAGCAAGGCGCATTCAACGAGGCATACCGCTATGTTGACTGGCTTCTTACTGTTCCACTTCTACTCGTAGAAGTTATTGCAGTACTTGCACTCGCTAAGGAAGTTTCAAAGTCACTTATCATGCGCCTCGTTCCAGCATCAGCTGCAATGATCGCTCTTGGTTACCCAGGTGAAATTTCATCAGATAAGAACACAGCAATCCTTTACGGTGTTCTTTCAACAATCCCATTCCTTTACATCCTTTACGTACTATTCGTAGAGCTTGGAAAGTCACTGGAGCGCCAGCCAGCTGGTGTAGCAGAGACAATCGGACGCTTGCGTCTTCTTCTCATTGCTACATGGGGCGTATACCCAGTTTCATACATCCTTGGAATGAACGGCGATCCAACAGCGTCATCATTCGTAGGTGTACAGGTCGGTTACACAATCGCAGACGTACTTGCTAAGTGTGTATTCGGTCTAACAATCTTGAAGATCGCTCGCATGAAGTCACACGCTGAAGGCATGGCAGCAGATCACTAATTAACTTAATTAATTAGGGAAGGGCGTCGGGAAACCGGCGCCCTTCTGCTTTATCCTCATCATATGAATATGCAGCGAATCAATAACTTTCGTATGGGTGGCTACCTTCTTCTTGCAGTAGGTCTGATTAATTTGCGATATCAGACAGGTAAAAGCGATGTGCTCAATCACAGTTTGATTCTCATAATCCCTGGTGCACTCTTACTCGCAAGCACATTCACGGATGCTGGTAAAAAATGGTTACACACAAAAGCCGCCACAGCAATGGTGATTACATGTGGCGGCCTTCTGTTGATCTATAGCTTTATTAATTAACCTCGCGCGGCAGTAAAGCCATCTTCAAGGTCAGCCTTAATATCTTGAATATTTTCTAATCCAAGACTCAAGCGAACAAGACCAGGTGTAACACCTGCTTCAAGTTGCTCAGCCGGTGAGAGCTGAGAGTGTGTTGTTGTTGCTGGGTGAATAACCAGTGATCGAACATCACCGATATTTGCAACGTGGCTAAAGAGTTTGAGTGATTCAACAAACTTCTTTCCTGCCTCAACGCCACCCTTGAGTTCGAATGAGAGAACTGCGCCCGGTCCCTTAGGTGCGTACTTGGTTGCAAGTGCGTTCCATGGGGATGACTTCAGAGCTGCGTAATTGACCTTTTCAACATCTGGATGTGCCTCTAACCATGTTGCAACTGCCTTGGCATTTTCAATATGGCGATCCATGCGAAGTGAGAGAGTCTCAAGACCTTGTGCAAGTAACCATGCGTTAAATGGTGAAACCGCGGCTCCGATATCACGGAGTAGTTGCAGACGAATCTTGAAGATGTAAGAAAGGTTTGCACCGAAGGCTGAACCAACGCCGAGAGCCTGTGAGAAGACAAGACCGTGGTAGCTAGGGTCTGGCTTGTTAAATCCTGGGAAGCGATCTTGGTGCTGGGCATAGTCAAACTTTCCAGCATCGATGATTGCACCAACAACAGCATTGCCATGGCCAGAGAGGAACTTAGTCGCTGAATGAACAACAACGTCTGCACCGAAATCAATTGGCTTGATTAGGTATGGAGTTGCGACGGTGTTATCGACAATCAGTGGAACGCCGACTGAGTGAGCAACATCTGCTATTGCCTTAATGTCCAGAATTTCATTCTTTGGATTTGCAATAGTCTCTCCAAAGAACGCCTTTGTATTTGGCTTTACTGCTTTCTTCCATGATTCTGGATCATTTGGATCATCAACGAATGTTACTTCTACGCCGAATTTAGGAAGCGTGTAGTGGAACAAGTTATATGTGCCGCCATAGAGGCTTGGGCTTGAAACAATATGGTCACCTGCTTCGGCAACATTGAGAACTGCAAATGTTGTTGCAGCAGAACCTGATGCTAGAAGAAGTGCGGCAACGCCACCTTCAAGGGCTGCAAGACGCTGTTCAACTGCATCCTGTGTTGGGTTCATGATGCGTGTATAAATATTGCCTAGTTCGGCAAGACCAAAGAGATTTGCCGCGTGAGTGGTATCGCGGAATTGATAAGCAGTTGTTTGATACAACGGAAGTGCGCGTGCACCGGTTGTTGGATCTGCAGTTTGCCCTGCATGAATCTGCAGAGTCTCAAAAGACCAATTGTTAGACATGTATATCTCCATCGCAGTAGGTGTCAGTCATTTGCTAGTGCGATAACTTCATCATTGAAACTCGCGCTTGCCAGTGAACTGACCTGTTCGTCACCCGGAGCACCCCACCGCGGTGGAGGGTTGCCGTCTACTGAGCCGGGGCTAATACGTAGAACTCGTGAACGTGGGAAATATTAACTTGAAGAAATTAAAATGAAAAATCGCCTATCAATCTTCTTTGCAAGTTACTTGCAAGATCACTTTCTAAAGGAGAGATCAGCCTTCTTCATAGCAGTCGTGAGTATGCGAATGGCGTTTGGCCCCATTCCATGTAAATCCTTGATGGCATCGAGTGAGGTTTTACGTAAGTCGCTCAATTTGTAGTACCCATCATCGATGAGCGCTCGACGCGCAGGAGCTGCAAGGCCTAGTTCGCGCCATGGCCCATCGACGCTGGCATATGCATCTAGATCTACTTCGCCCCGAGTTACTTCACATTGAGATGCCACTCGGGCAGCTTTACGAGCGGCTGCAGCGCGCATGGCTTCGCCACGAAGCTTCTTTATCTTTGCTGGAGATTGCTTTGCCATGGGGCAATTAAATCAATAGTTGATGGTGCGGGAGGCGGGACTTGAACCCGCACGCCGGAGCACAAGTTCCTAAGACTTGCGTGTCTGCCATTTCACCACTCCCGCTGGAGTTGCATGCGAAAGGTTACGCGCCTTTGGCTGATGCAACAAATCCGTGCCTATTGCTTAGTTTGTTAGCGCTCCACGACGAGAAATCGCATCAACGCCAGCTGAGACCAAGAGAACAGCACCGGTTACTAGGTATTGAATTCCTGCACCATATCCAAGAAGTCCCATACCGTTATCAATGACAGCCACAACAAGCCCTCCGAGGATTGCATCGCGCATGCGACCTTTACCACCGAAGAGTGAGACTCCTCCGATAACGGCTGCGCCAACTGCATAGAGAAGCGTTGATGATCCACCAGTTGAAGGTGAGATTGAGTTCATGCGAGATGCAAAGAGCATTCCAGCAACTGCAGCAAGTGCTGAGCAGAGTACAAATGCAATCGTGCGAACGCGCTTTACATTGATACCAGCACGACGTGCAGCTTCAGCATTTCCACCCACTGCATAGATGTGACGACCAAAAGCTGTCCTAGATAGCAAGAAAGTTCCTGCAATCAGAATGGCAAGAATCAGTGGCGCAACAATAGGAACGCCCTTAGTGCTGTTGGTTGCAGACAGTCCGCGCTCTTGATTGAGTTGAAAGACTGCTCCACCTGTGATGATCAACAGTGCAACTGTCTTCATCGCCCACAGCTGCGTTAATTCAACAACAAGTCCTGCTTTGCGACGAGAGTTGATGCGATTGAGGCCACCCAAGACATAAGCAGCAGATGAGACTGCCCAGAGAATCCATCCTTGCATCGGTGTGAGGTTGCTATTTTCAACTGCCAAGATTGTCTTATCTGCAATTGGAATAGTTCCACCTTCTCCTGCAAGCAAGAGAAGCACGCCTTGGAATGCTAAGAAGGCAGCGAGAGTGACAACGAATGAAGGAATTCCAAGTCGAGAGACAAGTGTTCCGATAAGAACTCCGAGTAGAGCACCAACTGCGATGCTTGCGCCCAGTGCTGTGTACCAGCTCCAACCTTCGTTGGTCACAAGTAGTACGAGAACAGCGCCACACACACCTGATGCGTATCCAGCCGAAAGATCGATTTCTCCAAGAAGAAGGACAAATACAAGGCCCATCGCAATGACGATTACAGGAGCTGCTTGAGTGAGAAGGTTTGCAAAGTTGCGGTTGGTGAGGAAGAACTCTGACATTGCGCCGAATACTGCAATGAGGGAGACAAGCCCAAGTACGGCAGGAAGGGAACCGATATCTCCAGCCTTCACTCGTGAAAGATAGTTAGAGGCTGCTCCCTTGAGAGTCTCTTTCTGTAAAGTTGATTGAGTACTCATTATTTTGTCACCCCTTCAGATTTACCAGTTGTAATCAGTTCGATTACTTGGTTAGTTGTGACATCAGACTTCTTGACCTGCGCCGCCATATTTCCGAGATAAAGAGCTGCGATGTTATCTGCGACTTGAAAGATATCAATCAAGTTGTGGCTAATAAGAACTACAGCAAGGCCCTTATCCGCAAGGCGACGAACAAGATTGAGTACTTGTTCAGTTTGAGCAACACCGAGGGCAGCAGTTGGCTCATCAAGTACCACTACCTTTGAATTCCAGAGAACTGCGCGGGCGATAGCAACAGTTTGACGCTGTCCACCAGAGAGAGATGAAACTGTCTGACGAATTGATTTCACAGTTCTCACATTGAGACCGTCAAGAGTCTTGCGGGCAAGTGATTCCATCGAAGTTTCGTTAAGGGTGATTCCCTTCTTCTCTTCACGACCCAGGAACATATTGTGAACTATGTCGAGGTTGTCGCAGAGAGCAAGATCTTGATACACAATTTCGATGCCGAGCGCAGTGGCAGCTCTAGGCCCATCGATAGTGACGTTCTTTCCCTCAAAGAGGAACTCGCCGCTTTCTGGTGTGTAAATACCTGCAATACATTTAATGAGAGTCGACTTACCTGCACCGTTATCGCCGACAAGTGCGGTGACCTGTCCTGGATAGACATCGAAATTTACATCTTTTAAAACATGTACTGGTCCAAAGGATTTATTGATTCCTTTGAGCGAAAGCAACGGTGTGCTCATGAGCGCCTCTCGATATACGGATGATTTAAGTTGTTTAACTCACTAATGCGAATCCGGCCCGAGGAAACCCTCGGGCCGGATTCTTAAGCATTAGCTATGTAAGGCTATGGAATCTAAAGAATTAGATACCGTTCTTCTTACATACAGCTTCTGTTGCAATCTTACATACAGCTTCACGTGTCTGGAAGCCATCAGCGATGACAACCTTGACGTTAGCCTTTGTGATTCCAACTGGAACAAGAAGAACTGATGGAACATCACGCTTTCCATCGTTTGTCTTTCCTGTTGCGTTAGCAACCTTTGTGCCCTTGATCAATGCAATTGCAAGATCAGCAGCTCCGTTTGCTTCCTGCTTTACAGCCTTGTAAACGGTGTTTGAAAGGTCACCAGTAAGGATTGCTGCAAGTCCGTCTGCTGTTGCATCCTGAC
>WLJF01000002.1 GCA_009701945.1 Actinomycetota bacterium | reverse complement strand
GAAAAGGGATTCGGTTTCATTGCAGTTGATGGTGGCGGACAAGATGTATTCGTTCACTACTCAGCAATTCAGGGAAACGGTTACAAGAGCCTTGAAGAGGGTCAGGCAGTTTCATTCGAGGTTGTCCAGGGTCCTAAGGGTCCTCAGGCAGACGCAGTGAACGCTAACTAATTTCACTTATAAATAAGGCCCGCTGAGAAATCAGTGGGCCTTATTTTTTATCTATTTTTTAGAACTACTTCTTAGGAAGTGGTGGGATCTCTCCCACTTTAACTTTGAGCGCAGCAACAGCTTTCGCTGGTGATAAATCTTTCCCGTTCTTCCACGCATCAAGATACTTCCACGGTAGAACTTCACCACGCCTCACCCACCATGTGTCAGCAGGTGTTGGCCATGAAATTCCAAAGTGAAGATGTGGCGCAGTGCCTCGTGCACTTCCTGTTGATCCAATCGCTCCCAATAACTGACCACCCTTAACTTCTACTCCAGGTTGAATGCTTGCAGGTATTGAGCGCAGGTGAGAGCCGTAGTAACGCACTCCATCAACACCGATGATGGAAACATAGAGCCCGCCACGATCAATTCCAAGGTTTGTCTTTCCACTCCAAAGATCAGTGCGATTGACCTCATCGACTACACCATCAATAGGTGCCACAAATCGGCACCCAGCTTTAGCCAATATATCTGTGGCGGCGTAATCATGATGCGCTCTTGCATAGTTCACTTCGCAGTTTGCTACGGGAAATGTGTAGATGGGAGCTGCTTGCGCACTTGGTATCGCGGTGAAAAAAAGAGTGAGGACAATGAGTTTTCTCAACATGTGCCTTAGCCTAACGAAACTGCGATTAATTCTTGAGTGCGGCGCGGTCTAACTTGGCTGTGACAATCATGTGAGGAACTGTTAGAGCCCAGATTGTGACCAACGTCAGCCATAAGAATGTGTCGCTGACATTGGTATGTGAAAAACCAGCAAGAAGAGCGACAAATATCAGAGTTCCCGCAAGTGCTGGAAGCCCAGGAATAACTGCAAGGACAAAAGCTCGACGAGAGTTATTTCGCTCATATGCATCAAGGGAGCGAGGAAGTAAAGATGTAAGGCGTGAAGTGTGGCGCATTGCATGCCAACATCCGAAGTAGACGGCAAATGCGACAAGTGGTGGTGCAACTGATGCCAGAGTTGCGAGGAGGGCAACATCAAGTAGATCGCGATATCGCTTTCGAGTTATGAGCGCCATTGCTGAAAGAGTTGCAATGGCAGCAACTGCAATCTGAATCTCAGAAGTATAGCCATAGTGCCAATTGATTAACTCTGCATTGACTTTGGTCAGCGCCTCAGTGCTTCGACTATTGACCAGTGGAATCACCACAGGCAAAAGTCCTGCAGCTGGTGCATATGCCCACACAGGCAATTTCGAAGATGTATTTCCCTTGAGATGATTGAGTTCAGAGATAAATGCGCTATCTCCAATACCAAAGTGAGTCGCGCTCATAATGACCACTGCAATAAATCCCCACACATTCCATTGCAATATGGCCCAGATTGCAGCAAGTGCAATCGCCACATAGATCACAACAAATATCGCCATCTTCCACGGCGCAGATTTTGGAAGAGTCACAAGATGGTCAACTGCTCCATGTGGAATTCCAATGGCTAATGCAACGACAGCCATCACAACTTGCCAGTTCAGTGAATCAGCGCCAAGCCAGGAGGAGAAAGCGATGGAGGCGGCGATTGCGATAGCCACGATGGCGCTAGAGAAGGTGCGCACTCTCGAAAATGTCTTTAACTTGGCCATCTCCATAACCGTCACAGTAGCAAGATTCATAGCGAACTATGCAAAAATGGCCTCATGAAACATTGGTCATACATGGGGATGCTTATCTTCACCCTCTGTGGATCAGGCTGGCTTGAAATAGTGTTAAAGACTGGAGTCTTGCGCCGCATCAAGAGAGCTGCACTGAGTATTCTCCCAATTAGCACTCTCTTCTTATTGTGGGATGCCTATGCCATTTCAAAGGGTCATTGGTTCTTCGACCGCGAGCAGATGCTAGGGATCATCGGTCCACTCAATATTCCACTAGAGGAATATCTCTTCTTTATCATCGTTCCACTGGCGGCTATTTTGACTATTGAAGGCGTCACCACTGTGAAACCACATTGGCGCAAAGGAGAGTTTGGCGAATGATCTACTCCGATATCGCCATTGCTGCTTTTGGCATTGCCGTGATGGTTGATTTGTTCATATTTAAGAACTCAATGCTCACACGTGCTGCCTTCTGGACATCGTATGCAATCATCTTGCCATTTCAATTGCTCACAAATTGGTGGCTCACATCGCGCAATATCGTGATGTATAACCCAGATGCCATTATTGGTGTGCGCATCTGCTCTGCACCCGTTGAAGATCTCCTCTTTGGTTTCGCACTCGTGTTAAGTGTGATGGGTATGTGGGAGTTCTGGGGCCGCAAAGGATTGCAACGCCACTAAAGGATTAGCCGTGCGCTGCAGCAACTGCTGCGTACATGATCTTTCCATCGTGCACATTGAGCCCCGCAGCAAGACCTGCATCATCATTCATCGCCTGTTCCCAACCCTTATTGGCAAGTGCAAGTGAGTATTTCAGCGTTGCATTGGAAAGTGCTGCAGTCGATGTTGCAGGAACTGCGCCCGGCATATTTGCCACGCAGTAATAGAGCGAGTTATGAACCTTAAATGTGGGATCGGCATGTGTGGTTGCATGAGAGCCTTCAAAGCATCCACCTTGATCGATGGCAACATCGACCAGAACTGATCCTGGCTTCATC
The DNA here is from genome assembly GCA_009701945.1 of Actinomycetota bacterium. Taxonomy (GTDB): domain Bacteria; phylum Actinomycetota; class Actinomycetes; order Nanopelagicales; family Nanopelagicaceae; genus Planktophila. Next base: position 18,833 of record WLJF01000002.1, on the reverse strand, counting down.
TTTGCAACCATCGCATCGGTGACAAGCTTTGGTGCTGCAGCACCTGGAATGAGAACTCCACCAATAACGAGATCAGCTTGTGTGCAGTACTCCTCAATTGCAAAGGCTGAGGATGCAACTGTCTTTACCTGACCGTGGAACATCTCATCTATTTCAACAAGACGCTTAAGGTTGATATCAAGAAGTGTGACATCTGCACGTAACCCAATAGCCATTGCAGCAGCTGAAACACCAACGCTTCCACCACCCAAAATCACAACTTTACCTGGGGCTACTCCTGGAACTCCCCCGAGCAATATTCCACGTCCTCCATTGGGACGTTGCAGAGCAGCTGCTCCGACTTGAATAGACATACGACCTGCAACTTCTGACATCGGAGCAAGTAGTGGTAGAAAACGATTTACTTCAACAGTTTCATAGGCGATTGCCGTGACACCTGATTTAACGAGAGCATCTGTGCATTCGCGAGATGCTGCAAGGTGAAGATAGGTAAAGAGGATCTGACCCTTGCGCATGCGGTGGTATTCCTCGGCAACAGGCTCTTTGACCTTAATGATCATCTCGGACTTCGCCCACACTTCATCGGCCGAGTCAAGAATCGTTGCTCCAGCTTTTACATATTCGCCATCTGTAATGGATGAGCCTAATCCTGCGCTCTTTTCAACAAAAACTGTGTGGCCGGCGATGACGAGAGAGTGAACTCCTGCCGGTGTGGTTGAAACTCTAAATTCATTGTTTTTAACTTCTTTTGGGATACCGACAAGCACAATTAACTCCTATTTAGTCGACGCTGACTTGAATGGACTTAAGTGATGCTACTCCTAAAGAGCTTGGATATGGAACAACAAACCACTCTCAGGCTTTAGGACTGGAAGTTGCAACCCAACGTGTGCAAGTTGATCACCGGTCAGATTGAGTGCTGGCCACCAACCTGGTGCTCGCTTTTGAATGAAATCATCTGCGCTCAAATTCTCAACAACACTTACTTGATAGGTAGTTTCCTTATCAAGTCCATCAAATGTAGTTGGTAGCGGTCCAAAGTTATCGAGAGAAGTGAGCTGCATATAGGTAAAGATTGCTTCCTTCTTATCAAGTGAAACCGTGCCATAGAGCTGTGCGTTACCGACAATCTCATCGCTTCGAACAACTGTTCCTGAATGCAGTAAGTCACGATGCTTCTTATAGAAAGCGATGTATGCCTTGAGTGTTTGAGTTTCTTTCGCATCTGCCTCATTGATATCCCATTCGATGCCTGCATGGCCAAAGAGTGCGTTCAGCGCACGGAAAGAAATCGAATGTGTGCGATGCATCTGATGGCCCACCGTTGGTCCAACGTGTGTACCGAGGAACTCAGGCGGAATAACAAGGCCTGTCCAACGCTGAATTTGCTGGCGCTCTAATGGATCATTTTGATCTGATGTCCAGAAACGATCTGCATGTTCAATCATTCCTAGGTCAATACGACCGCCGCCTGATGAGCATGATTCAATCTCAAGCCCTGGATGGCGCTTCTTCAACTCATCAAACATTCTGTATATCGCTTCGGTCTGCTTGCGCACGACTGGGCGACCATCAGAGATTGGATCTGTTAAGTGACGGTTGTGATCCCACTTGATATAGGCAATGTTGAATTCGGAGAGAACGGCATCTACTTGATTCAGCACATGGTTATATGCGCCTTCCTTAGTCAGATCTAGAACTTGCTGCCAACGTCCTTCGATTGGAAGTCTTCCTGGCTCCTGCAAAATCCAATCAGGATGTGCGCGATAGAGATCTGAATCGCGATTGACCATCTCTCCTTCAAACCAGAGACCAAATTCAATGCCCTTATCGTTGATGTATTTAATGAGTGGGCCAAGTCCATTGGGCCATGCATCCTTTGAGACAACCCAATCACCAAGGCCGGCGCGATCATTGCGGCGCGAACCAAACCAACCATCATCGAGAACTACTCGCTCAACTCCGATGTCAGCAGCCTTATCAACCATCTTACGAATTACCTCTTCGTTGTGATCGAAGTAGACCGCCTCCCACATATTCAGTGTTAGAGGACGAGGGCGAACCTTTGTAATGTGATTACTACGAGAGCGAATCCATGAATAGTGATTGTTGGTAACGCCATCAAGGCCGCGATCGCTAAAGGTAGCAATCGCGCGAGGGGCTACATAGCTCTCGCCCTTCTTCAAAATTACTTCACCAGGCAATAAGTATTCACCTGCTCCAATTGATTTATGTCCATCAATCAAACGTTCAACGTGATGGATGTTATTTCCAGACCATGCCATGGCAAGTGACCACGCTTCACCGTGGCGGAATCCTGTTGCATGGTTGAGTGCAACTTGGGTAATTGTGTAATCGTGACCAGAGCGTCCTTCAAAACCTTCGCGGGTTAGAAGTCCATAATCAATAGATCTGCGCTGTGGTTGACGCTCTTTAGTCCAGTGGCCATAGAAATCAAGAACTTCATTTGCTTGCTCAGCAAGTGGAAGCCAATACAAGAAGTGATCAAGGAAGTAATCACCTTCGGCAGTGTTGGTCACTTTTGCATCCATCAACAAAATATCAGATGGAGTGAGCGTGTAAGTAATCTCAATTTCAATGCCAGCGATTGCATCTGTGAAGACCGCAATCATCGATTGGTCTTTCTGAACTGCACTCGTTACCGCAAAGGCATTAGAGGCATTTACTCCCCCGCGATGACCGCGAAGTGCTGGATGACCAATCCATCCACGTGCATGTTCGCGAAGAATGAGGTTGCCGGGTGCGACATCAAGGCCACCATGGAAAGCAGGCTTGGTGCGCGCTGCACGAATAGATTCAGCTGCGCTCTTATCGATAGCGCCTAGCTTCTTTCCCCAGTAAAGAACTTCGAGGGAATCTCCATCATGAGCGAAGATAATTGACGAGCGCGATTGGCTGAGGTGAATCATGGGTGAATCCTACCGATAGCCCTGGAGCGAAAGTAGTGCAATGTCCTACTCTTTCTCGATGACTTCTCAGACCAAGATCCTCCTTATTGGTATTGATGGTCTCATTCTTCAACGCGCAATAGATTCTGGTCGCGCAGCCACCTTGGCAACTCTTCGAGCTGATTCCTATTTCAGCGAAATGGTTGTTGATATGCCGACTGTTTCAGGACCTAGCTGGACAACGCTCTTAACTGGTGTGACCCAACAGGTCCATAAGGTTATTGATAACGATTATGGAAATCACAACTTAGCTGCTGCACCCGATTTATTGACACAAGCGAGAATGCTCAAGCCAGAGATAGTTACTTATGCCGCAGCTGGATGGCCTCCACTTATTGATCCCAACGATGTTGGACCGGTGATCAGAACTCGAGTTGCCGACCAGAGCACAGGAAAGCATTCAATCTTTGTCCGCGATGGTGAAACCAACGGCTATGAAACTGTCGATGTTGAGGTTGCGCAAGATGCGGTGAGAGCAATACGTGAAATCGCTCCTGATGCGAGCTTTGTATACTTCTGCGGAGCCGATGAAGCGGGGCACTTAGATGGAACAATCGAAGGTTCCTACTTCGATGCAATTAACCGAATAGATGGATTAGTTGCACAGATGCATCATGCGATTCTTGAACGACATCGGATGCTCAAGGAGAAGTGGCTGATTGTTATTACAACGGACCATGGTCATCGCGATGAAGGCGGACATGGTGGAGATAGCCCACAAGAGCGCGCATCGTTTGTCATTGCACATGGAGTCGGTGTTCAACATCCATCATGGCCTGCTCAAATCAAGCCTGAAGAGTTAGTCGGACATTTACTCTCAACGCTATAAGATTGGCGACGACGAGGCGGTAGCTCAGTTGGTTAGAGCCCCGAACTCATAATTCGGTCGTCGTCGGTTCGAGCCCGACCCGCCTCACTTCGGAAGTGTTCCGTTCATAGACCGATTACCTGTTGTTCATCTATTTGAGCCATGCTGGAGCAGTGAGAGAAATGCCATCTAATTATCAAGATCGAGAGCTGAGCTGGCTCGACTTCGATACACGTGTATTGGAACTCTCTGCAGACACCACCATTCCTCTCCTTGAACGACTTCGCTTCTTGGCAATCTTCTCCTCGAACCTTGATGAGTTCTTCATGGTGCGCGTTGCCTCGATCAAGGCAAAGATTGAACGAGGAAGTACGACTATCAATAGCGCAGGGTATGCGCCAAAAGAATTGCTGGATTTAGTACTTAAGAGGACACAGGTTCTCGTCAACACCCAGGCAGAACGTTTTCGCGATGAGATTGTGCCTGAGCTTCGCAAAGAAGGAATTGAATTTGTAAAACTCTCAGAGGTGACTGACTCCGAGCGAGAAGATTTGAAAAATTACTACAACAACCGAATCTTCCCCGTTCTCACCCCACTCGTTGTAGATCCATCCCACCCCTTCCCATATATCTCAGGGCTCTCCCTCAACATTGGCGTGAATATTGAGTCGAGTGATGATCACGACATCAGCTTTGCGCGAGTTAAAGTCCCTTCAAACCTGCCACGTTTCATCAGAACATCAGATGCAAACAAGATTCGTTTTGTCCTTATAGATGACCTCATCGCTGAGCACCTACCTGAGCTCTTTCCTGGCGTGAAGCTCAAAGATCACTTTTTCTTTCGTGTCACACGAAATCAAGATTTAGATCTTGACGAAGATGAGACGGAAGATATTTTGGAGACGATGGAGAAGGAACTTACTCGACGCAGATTTGGACCTCCTGTTCGTCTTGAGGTAGATAAGGTCATTAATCCAGAAGTTCTCAATGAATTAATGGATGAGCTTCAGATTGAGCCTCACGATGTCATCAAATATGACAGTCCGTTAGACCTTAGAAGTCTGAATCAAATAGCAGATCTCGACATGCCACATCTGAAGTACAAGCCATTTAGAAGTGATACAGCCCCTGAGCTTCGCGATATTGACCCTGCCTCAACTGATTCCTACTTCGCGGCACTTCGTAAGGGTGAAATTCTCCTTCACCACCCCTACCAATCCTTTACATCATCAGTAGTAAAGCTTCTTGAAAATGCAGCGCAAGACCCACATGTACTAGCCATTAAGCAGACTCTCTATAGAACTTCGGGTGATTCACCCATCGTTGAAGCACTCATTGAGGCAGCAGAAGCAGGTAAGCAAGTACTTGCAGTCATTGAAATTCGTGCACGCTTTGATGAAATGGCTAACGTGCGATGGGCAAGAAAACTTGAAGAGGTTGGCGTTCACGTTGTTTATGGGCTTATGGGCCTTAAGACCCACGCAAAGTTATCTCTCGTTGTGCGTGAAGAAGGCGATGTGCTTCGTCGCTACTGCCATGTTGGAACAGGTAACTACAACCCTAAAACAGCTCGATTCTATGATGACCTTGGAATTCTGAGTTCTGATCCTGTTCTTGGTGAAGATCTTTCGCGCCTCTTTAACGAGCTTTCAGGTTACTCGGCCAAGCATGACTACTCCAGAATTCTCGTGGCACCTCATAGTCTTCGTAAGAGTTTGATTATGCGGATCCAAAGAGAGACTAAGAATCATCTCGATGGTAAGCCTTCATGGATTCGATTAAAGCTCAACTCTCTCTTAGATGAAGAGATTATCGCTTCACTCTATACAGCTGCTGAAGCTGGCGTGAAGGTTGAAATTGTTGTTCGTGGAATCTGTTCTATTCAACTCAATAACCAAGCTCGACGCGAGAATATTAAGGTCCGCTCTATTCTCGGTCGCTTCCTTGAGCACTCTCGCATTTACTACTTCCGCAATGACGGTGCAGAGGATTACTTCATTGGTAGTGCAGATGTCATGCACCGAAACTTAGATCGTCGAGTGGAAGCACTGGTCCGAATTGACTCTGAAAAGCACAAGGAGAAGTTGAAGGCAATTCTTGATGACTCAGTATCTGAACTGTACTCAACATGGAAACTCAATGATGATAATCAATGGGTTCGAAGTACTCGCAGTCCTGAAGGAGAGTTCTTGCTCAACTTCCAAGATCACTTTATTGAAAAACACAACCGATCATGATTAGAGCAGCGGGTGCTTTACTCTGGCGAGAAGTTGATCCGCGAAATATCGAGATTGCACTCATTCACCGTCCAAAGTATGACGATTGGACTTTGCCCAAGGGCAAAATTGAAGAGGGCGAGACAGCGCTGCAATGTGCGTATCGAGAATTAATCGAGGAGACCGGGATTAAGGCAAGGTTTACCCGCCAACTTGGAACAGTCGAATATGAAGAGAGCGGTCAAAAGAAGCGAGTAATTTTCTGGGCAGCTCGTTGTGCACTCAATACAGCCTCTTTCGTTGTTAATGAAGAGGTAGATGAGCTTTTATGGCTTACGCCAGAGGATGCAATAGCGAAAGCGACTCATGACTCTGACCGTCAAATAATTGAGAGCTTCCAATCGGAAGAACCACGCACCGATACTTTAATCATCCTTCGCCACACAAAGGCTCTCGAGCGAGGTGACTGGGATGAGGTTGACTCAGAACGCACTCTTAATGAAGTTGGTTTTGATCAAGCGCAATTACTAATCAAACACTTAGAACCTTTTGCCATTGATGAGGTCTACACATCCAACTACACACGGTGCGTTCAGACAGTAACTCCCCTCTCTCACTCTCGAGGGTTGGCCATTACTCAGGTGCCGAGTTTGAATGAAGAGACATTTGAGAATGATCCGCAACGTGCTGTTGCATTTGCCAATGCCCTCAAGCAAGATGAGAAGAACATTTTGATATGCAGTCATAATCCAGTGATTCCAACAATGCTACGTGGAATCCTCAATACAAAGCTTAAGAATAAGGATCTCATCAAACTTGAGCCAGGGGATGCGTGGATTGTTCACCGCGTGCAAGGCGAAATTGTTGGTCTGGATTACTTAAGCATTAAGAACTAGCGCTCGATCCAATCGAGTCTGTGTAGAACAATTCCTTCGCGAAGTGCCCACGGGCATATCCGAATCTCTTTTAACTCCAGAGTTTGCATAAGTTGTCTGGCCACCATCGCACCAGCAACAATTTGCGGGGCACGTTCTGCGGAAACAGATTGAAGTTCCATGCGTCCATCAACGTCTAGCGCCTGCAACTTTGGCACTAACTCTTCAAGGGCGTTTAAGGTCAGGTGTGGCCCAAACTTTGGATAGTAGTTCTGAGATAGTTTGGCCAGCGTACGAAATGTTTTACTCGTGCCAGCTGCATTATCTTTCTCAAAAGTTGAAAGTGATGCAGCAAGTGGTTCAATTTTCTCTTCCAGGTATTCATCTAGCGCCTTCAATGATTTAGAGGTAAATGGATCACCCTTTAAGAATGTGCGAGTAAGTCGTCCCGCACCGAGTTGCATCGATGTCTTAAATACAGGTTCTTCCTCAGCGCCGCGTGCAATTTCTAGAGATCCACCGCCAATATCGAGCACAAGGAGATCTCCAGATGACCAACCAAGCCATCTACGTGCTGCAAGGAATGTAAAGCGCGCTTCTTCTTCCCCGCTTAAGACTTGAAGATCGATATTGCAGGTCTTATTCACATGCGCAATCACTTCATCTGAGTTATTCGCTTCGCGAATAGCAGAAGTAGCAAAAGCTAATAATTCATCAATTTCTAAATGCTCAGCACTCTTGATATTTGCTGCAATCGCATCTGTGATTCGATCAACACCAATTTCTGTAATCGAACCTGCCTCATCAAGATATTCGGTCAGGCGAATAATTGATTTATGAGATGAATTAGGGATTGGTGGCCCACCTAAGTAGCCATCAACAACCTGTAGATGAATGGTGTTGGAACCAACATCGAGCACACCTAAACGCATTTTCGAAGTGTAACGAGATTAAGCAGTAACGCCCATCAAATGCTCCATAGCGAGTTGGTCAAGGATTTCATATCCATAACCACGCTTTCCGGCAGCATCTGCATCAAATGAATCTTTTGCAAGATCCTTCCATGTTTCTCCTGCTGCAAGAGTTGGTTCAGAGAGTCCCGGAATATTTGATTCCTTCATCGCTGCGATGACACGTGGATCCTTACGGAATGCAGCTGCGCGCTCCTTAAGTACCAAATACATGCGCATATTTGATGTTGCAGATGCCCAGACCCCTGAATCACCATCGGTGCGCACAGGCTTGTAATCAAAGTGCTTAGGCCCTGCATATCCGTATCTCTCAAGGAGATCGACAAGGAAGAAGGCGCTCTTTACATCGCCATGGCCAAAGACAAAGTCCTGGTCATACTTTGGACCGCGCTGACCATTGAGATCGATATGAAATAACTTCTTCTGCCACAACGCCTGAGCAATTCCGTGAACAAAGTTCAGGTTAGCCATCTGTTCATGGCCCACTTCTGGATTAAGTCCAACCATCTCTGGATGATCGAGCATCTCGATAAAACCGAGAGCATGGCCAATTGTTGGTAGGAAGATATCTCCACGTGGCTCATTGGGCTTAGGTTCGATTGCAAACTTAATGTCATAACCCTTATCAATCACATATTGACCAAGGATGTTAAAGCCTTCTGCGTAACGCTCAAGTGCTACATATGCATCCTTTGAGCTCTCTGACTCTGCTCCTTCACGTCCTCCCCAGCAGACATAGATCTTTGCGCCTAAATCCACAGCTAAATCGATATTGCGCATCGCCTTGCGAATGGCAAAACGGCGGATATCGCGATCATTGCTGGTCAGCGCTCCATCTTTAAAGACTGGATGGCTAAAGAGGTTTGTCGTTGCCATCGGAACTTTCATTCCAGTCTCAGCAAGTGCTTTCTTGAAGCGATCGATATGTCCTTGGCGAGTTGAATCATCAGAACCAAATGGGAACAAGTCATCATCATGGAATGTCACACCGTATGCACCACGGGCTGCGAGTTCATTGACTGTGCGCACTGGGTCTAACGCTTCGCGAGTTGGATCTCCGAATGGATCGCGTGCTTGCCAGCCGACAGTCCAGAGTCCGAATGTGAATTTATCTGCAGGTGTAGGTGTGTACGTCATGGGCGCGACTCTACTTGAGCGCGGTGAAGAATGAAAGGTTTAGTGCTGTGCGAATTCGCCGGTAACAAGGAAGTACACACGACGAGAGACAGAGACCGCATGGTCTGCAAAACGCTCGTAGTAGCGACCTAGCAAAGTCATATCCACAGCAGCGGCAACGCCCTTATCCCATGACCCTGAAGTCAATTTTCCGATTAGTTCGCGATGCAATGTGTCGATGACGTCATCATCTTTTTCAAGTTCTAGAGCCATATTTGTGTTGCGAGTTTCAATAACAGTTCCCACTTTTTCAGCAATCTTTGTTGCAGCATCTCCCATGTGACGGACAATGTCATGAAGATCTTGAGGGACAGCAACCTCTGGATGGCGAAGACGTGCAATCTTGGCGATGTGGTGTGAGAGATCGCCCATTCGCTCAAGGTCAGCGCTCATGCGAAGAGCTGTGATGAGTGCACGAAGATCCGATGCAACAGGTTGCTGACGCGCAATGATGTCGATGATGCGACTATCTAGTTCATGTTGAAAATTATCAATTTTTTCATCTGCAGAGATGATCTCTTCTGCGACTCGAAGCTCGGCACCTAGTAGCGCCTCCGTTGCCTTCTTCATGGATTCGGCGACCATCTTTGAGAGGTCAACAAGTGACTGAGAGACGCCATCTAACTCATCTTGGAAGACTGAACGAATAAGTGCCATGGGGCAAAACTAGGGGGGTTCGGTGAATAATGGAAATCTTACGAATGAACGGAAGGTAAACAGGCCTTTTCAGCCATTACTCTTACGACATGTGGCTTCGGAGAACTGAGGAAACTACGCGGATCGAAGACCCCGCACTGCTCTTTGAAGTCCTAGAACAACTCGAACAAGACGCACTTCTGCTAGCTCCCGGTGACGTGCCAGTCTTTGCAACTTCAGGCTTAGACAATCTCAATGTAATGAAAGATGGTCGATTACTAAGCCCTGAACTACTTGCCATCATTCGTGTTGTGCGCAGAACTGGCGTTACACAGAGTGGAAAAATCGAAGTTCCGCGTGGCCCTATCGGAGAAGGTTTACGTGAATTAACGGTAAAGGTCATTTCACTTAAGAAAGAGTCGCAAATCCTTGTCCTACTCAGCGATGAGAGTGAAGCAGAGCGCGTCCATGAAGTCCGTCGAGACTTTGTTGCAAATATTTCTCATGAACTTAAAACCCCTATCGGTGCACTGTCACTGTTAAGTGAAGCAGTTCTCTCCGCCAAGCATGAGCCTGCGGCTGTTGAGAAATTTGCCTCTCGCATGCAGCAAGAAGCCAAGCGATTAACTGATCTTGTGCAAGAAATTATCAATCTCTCGCGACTACAAGATTCGGATCCACTTCAAGTGGCAGAACCACTTGTTCTCGGTGATCTGATTGCAGAAGCAGTCGATCAATGCCAGACAACATCAGAGGCACGAAATATCGGCTTGGCAGTATCTGAGCAAGTTCAAGTAACCGTATTTGGTGACAGGGATCAACTTCTCATGGCCATTCACAACCTTATTGAGAATGCCATCAACTACTCCCCGGAAAATACAAAAGTTTCCATCTCTACAAGTCTTGAAGATGAAATCGTGACTGTATCTGTGGCCGATCAAGGAATCGGTATCCCCGAGTCTGACCTCGAGCGAATCTTTGAACGCTTCTATCGCGTAGATCCGGCCCGCTCACGTGAGACAGGTGGAACTGGCTTGGGTCTTTCAATCGTTAAACACGTCGCTGCTAAACACGGTGGCGAGATCAAAGTATGGAGCTCACAAAATGTTGGATCAACATTTGCACTTCGCCTACCCGTGTTTAACAACGCCAATGGAGAAAATCGAGAATGACTAGAATTTTGATTATTGAAGATGAAATCTCTTTCTCTGAAGCGCTTAGCTTCCTTCTAGAAAAAGAAGGTTTTGAGACTGAGGTTGCTGAGACCGGCAAGGCTGGTATTGCAGCCTTTAACAAGAGTACTTTTGACTTGGTTCTGCTTGACCTCATGATTCCGGAAATTTCAGGAATCGATGTATGCAGAACTATTCGCACATCCTCACAAATTCCAATCATCATGTTGACTGCCAAGGATTCAGAGGTAGATAAGGTGGTTGGATTAGAACTTGGTGCAGATGACTATGTAACAAAGCCATATTCTGCTCGCGAACTTGTAGCGCGCATCAAAGCTGTATTGCGTCGTGGAACTCCTGAAGAGTCTTCAACTTCAGAATCAAGTGGAATCCACACAGCAGCTGGCATTCGCATGGATATCGAACGACATCAAGTAACTGTCAATGGCAATTTAATTCCACTTCCATTGAAGGAGTTTGAACTACTTGAATTCTTGCTTCGCAATGAAGGGCGTGTTCTCACACGTGGACAACTCATCGATCGTGTCTGGGGCGGTGACTACTACGGTGATACAAAGACTCTCGATGTTCACATCAAGCGTCTGCGCTCAAAGATTGAAGTAGATCCAGCAAATCCTGTACTTATTCAAACAATCCGTGGATTGGGATATAAATTCGAGGCATAGACTGACTCTATGGCTTTTAAGAATTCCCGCAGCTTTACATCACGAGATGCAGCACAGTGCATCATCATCCCTAGCGATATAGATCATAAGTATTCTCGTGGGGTCTTGGGTCTCATAACTGGTTCAGCTCAATATCCAGGCGCTGCAGTGCTCAGTACATCAGCTGCTCTTGCAACAGGTCTTGGGATGGCACGTTTTCATAGCTCATCTGGATTGGCTCATTTAGTTCTGCATGATGCACCAGAAGCAGTTGTCCAACCTGGTCCTGTAACAGCGTGGCTTGCAGGTTCTGGAATTAACCATAAGAAATATAGTGACTTCACTTCCTACCTGCGTCATCGGTGGTTTGTACTGTTAAAGCGCCAAACTGTTCCGGCAATACTTGATGCGGGTGCACTTTACTTGGCTGGAAAACTTGTGCAGCCAACTCTCATCACTCCTCATGCAGGTGAACTCGCAAGACTGCTTTCTACACATTCAGTCACTGTGAGCGCAGAGTCGATTGAGGCAGATCCTGAAAAGTGGGCTGCGAAGACTGCGAAATTACTTGATGTGACAGTACTTCTCAAAGGTTCTCGCACAGTTGTTGCTCAGGCAGATCGCATCATCACACTTCCTAAGGCAACTCCCTTTCTGGCAACGGCAGGTACAGGCGATGTGCTTGCAGGAATTATTGGTGCACTCGTTGCTACCAACTACATTGAAATTTTGAACTCAAAAGAACGCCTAGCGGATGTGGCGGCGGCAGGTGCCTATATCCATAATCAAGCAGCTCTTCTGGCATCACAAGGTGCACCAATATCTGCATCGATGATTATCGATCAAATACCGAACGTGCTGCGCAAACTTCTCAAGTAGCGCTCTAGGGATATCCCTTCTCTTGTAAAGCAATGAATGGGAACTACCCTTATCTATGGTTAAAACTCTGGCGAATCCAGCGCGAGTCTTGCTCATTAACGATGATGCATTTGAACTCGCCACAATGTCTGCATCTCTTCGATTGCACAGCACCAATATCGTCGGGGAAGCCTCCAACATCTTTCTGGCAGAAAATCTCTTCCGTTCGCTTCAACCTGAGATTGTCATGATTGATCTGCAATTTTCTGGTGAAGAGGCAATTGGACTTCTGCAGAGATTTAGAAAAGTTGATCCTGGACTTGGAATTGTCATCATTACTTCATGCCCAGATCTACGCCTCTTCGGACTCCTAGAGAAGAACATTCCACATGGGAGCAAAATAATCCTCAAGCGCTCTGTCTCAGATCTCTCCATTATTACCTTTGCTTTAACAGAGAGCATGGAATCGGCCAGTGATGGTTCCAGCATGAAATGGATCAGTATCCACGCTGATATTCATGAGAATTCATTTATCAGTATTTTGAGTGACCTTACTGATATTCAAATTGAGACTTTGCGCCTTGTTGCACAAGGCCTGAGTAACTCTGAGATTGCCCGAGTTCGTTTTGTTTCAGAAAAGTCTGTAGAACAAATAGTGGCGCGCATCGCACAGCACCTTGCAATCTCACCAGATAGAAGTCGCAATCTTCGTGTGATCTTGGCTGGCGAATACTTCAAGTGGCTCGGCGCACCTAGACACTAAGCCCTGTGCGGTAAAGTCACCGCATGCCTGCAGAACTTACCCTTGCTGAACTTCGTCAGCGCTGGAACGAAGTTCTCAATCTTGTCGAAAGTCGCGATCGTGTTGTCTGGATTGCCTACTTTGATGCACGCCTCGAATCCTTTGAAAATGGACGCCTAGCTCTCGATTTCAGAGATAGCAACAAACTTGCTACCGGCCATGACTATCAAGAGGCTCGATTACGTCATCGTTCCCTTCTACAGAGCGCAATCTTTGATGTCTTTGGCCACAGCGTTGTAGTGGTCGAAAAGTGAAGAAATTTCTTTCGCTTCTCTCCTGCATCGCCTTTCTCTCACTCACTATTCAATTCATTAATCCCGCTCAAGCAACTGATCTCAACCCGATAGGTCCTGGTGGGCGACTCCATGGCGCCGATATAAGTCGCTGGCAGCATCCCAATGACAAACCAATTAATTTCCAGAAGATGCATGAAGCAGGTCTCTCATTTGTCATGATCAAAGCATCGGATACTCGAGATGATGCAGATCTTCTGGCCGTGAAATATCTCAAGATGGATCGCACTGGTGCACAAGATGCCGGCATTTACACAGGCTTCTATCACTATGCAATCCTTCCCAACGTCACATCTCCTTCGGCAATCGCTCGGGATGCTCGGGTTCAGGCGCAGAAAGTTGTCTGGAGAATTGCATCCCTTGGTGGATATAACGAGAAAGATTTGCCTATAGCACTCGATCTTGAAAACAACTGCGTGCAAGTAAGTTCAACAAAGGTCTGTAAGAGGTATGCAACGCGTAGCGCCGCAACGTTGTGGGCAAAAACCTTTCTTAAGACTGTGAAAGATAAGACAGGTCGCACCCCTTTTATTTATTCTTCTCCACATTTTCTTGAAAACTCACTCGTGCGCGATAAAGAGTTGAGTAGCTACCCCTTGTGGATTGCTCAATATGCAATTGACCCTGCTAAAGAAGGAGCTAAGCCCAATGTGAAAGCTGCGGGCTGCTTCGTTCACTCATGGACAACGGCGCAATGTGCTGCAAATTGGACTGTATGGCAATACACATCATGTGGAATTGCACCGAAATATGGCGTGCCAGGAAATCGTTTAGACCTCAATGTTTTTAGTGGAACCCCAGAGAAATTCCAAAGTTTGCTCACTGGTACATGGCTTCCTGATCCAGCAGATTTCATGCCCCAAGGTGAGACCACGACGATGACGATTACATCTGTATTTGCCTCGACCACAAATAAGAATGCGGTGATTTCAGTTGAAGTAAAGCGCCCAGATAACTCACCTGTTGTAACTGGAGCTGTGAAGTACTACTTCAACTCAAGTAATCAAGTGGTTCCGAAGGTCACACAAACTATTGCTCGAGAGACAAGCGGTTCATGGAAGCTATCTATTGCAGGATTGCCAGCTGGAACATGGGTTGGCAACGTTGGATTCAAAGATGCATCAGGTACTCACGCTGAGATTAAGCAGCCACTGGTTCTCACTATTGAACAGGGACCAACTCCCCCACCAGCACCGACTAAGAAACCAACAACAAAACCTGCAACCGATAGTTGCAGGAATCAAATTAAGAATTAACTAGCTCTACGAGAGCTTCTTCTTCCTTCTCCATCACAGCAAGGAATGCACTGACTGAAGCGCTGCGTTCTTTCGCACCCCATCCAAGTGCTTCACCAATAATCTTCGCCACTTCCTTAGCTGCATCTGCGCCACCATCAAAGGCTTCAAATGAGATGCGTGTACGTCGAAGAAGGACATCTTCGACAGAGAGTGCACCTTCATGAGTGACAGCATGGAGAATTTCTGCCTTCAGATATGGAAGCTCTGGGATGATTCGTTCAGAAAGAGATGCATCTTCGGCGATGAGTTCAAGAATCTCTTCAATCAGTGAACCATAGCGATCGAGTAAGTGCGTCACCGTTGCCTCAGAGATTGCATTCTCTTCTGCAATCTTTGCAACCTGTTGCTTAAGTGCGAAGTAGCCATCAGCACCAATGAGAGGAAGTTTTTCTGTCACTGAATCATTGACTAATCGACGAAGATCAAGCACAGCAAGATCAACGGCATCTTTGGCCATCACGCGATAGGTGGTGTATTTACCGCCGGCCATACTCACAAATCCAGGGGCTGGGCGATCAACAGTGTGTTCGCGAGAAAGTTTTGTTGTTGCAGAGCCAGTCTTATTTGCAACCAATGGGCGAAGACCTGCAAATACTCCAATGATGTCTTCAGCTTTAAGTTTCGGATCCAGCACCCGGTTTGCTTGATCAAGGATGTATTGCACATCTTCTTGTGTGGCAAGTGGCTTAGAGCGATCTCCTTCATAAGGGGTATCTGTTGTACCAACAATCCACTTATCAGCCCATGGAATAAGGAAGAGGACAGATACTGGGGTCTTCAGAATAATTCCATCTTTAGAATGGATGGCATCTCCTGGAACAACGATATGAACGCCCTTAGACATTGCCACTGAATAACCGGCTGTGAGACCAAACTTCTCGTGGAGTTCATCGCTCCAGACGCCAGCACACATAATTGTGGCCTTTGCTGAAATCGTAAACTTCTTATTTGTTGCAGTATCAATAGCAACAACGCCCGTTACCTTCTTGCCAGAGCGAGTTAGGTCATCAACGCGCACACCTGTTGCCATGACTGCGCCATGGCGAGCTGCTGTGCGAGCGATCATCATCGTGTGACGAGCATCGTCTACCTGCGCATCGAAGTAACGAATAGCGCCCGTAATAATGTCTTGTCGTAGTGATGGAGAGATTGTTGCAATTGTCTTGCCCGTTAAATGTTTGTGAGATGGAAGTGCGCGCTTAAATCCACGTAGTGCGTCGTAGAGAGCAAGTCCTGCACCCACATATGTGCGCTCTTTAACTTTTTCCGTCAATGGATAGAGAAAACTTACTGGCTTAACTAGGTGTGGGCATTGTGTAGAGACCATGAGTTCACGCTCATGCAGAGCCTCGCGTACTAATTTGAAGTCATATTGTTCAAGATAGCGAAGGCCACCATGAATAAGTTTGCTGGATCGACTAGAAGTTCCAGCTGCATAATCATGGGCCTCAACTAGCGCTACTTTCAATCCACGCGAAACAGCATCAAGGGCTGCGCCTACTCCATTGACTCCGCCTCCAATAATGAGGATGTCAAAGTCTTCACTGGCCAAAGAGGCAAGAGCCTTCTGGCGTTGCTGTGGGTTGAGCTGTGAAGTAAACATCTTGTGGAGAGCTACCAATTCCTATGTGCTTGAGTAGTTTTAGCGGTCTTTAGTAGTCTTAACTATATGGCATACATCGGAAGTTTGGACCAAGGAACTAGTAGCACCCGTTTCATGATTTTCGATGGTGATGGAAAAGTAGTCGGCCAGCATCAATTAGAACACCGACAAATTCTTCCTCACGCAGGATGGGTCGAACATGATGCCGCTGAAATTTGGGATCGAACCAAGGAAGTTATTGCGGGGGCTCTCAAACAAGCAGATATCTTGGGTTCAGATTTAGCAGCCATTGGAATCACCAATCAGCGTGAAACAACCGTTGCATGGGATGTCACCACGGGTCGCCCACTGCATAACGCCATCGTCTGGCAAGACACCCGTACTGCTGAATATTTATCAACCTTCTCCCCCGAAATCTCGAAAGCAATCACCCATAAATCAGGGCTACCTATTGCACCTTACTTTGCCGGTAGCAAAATGCATTGGCTTATTGAAAATTCTGCAGAGGTCAAGAGCGCAATTGCATCTGGCACAGCACGTTTTGGAACTGTTGATTCATGGCTTCTCTGGAACTTATCTGGCGGGGTGCAAGGTGGTGTGCACTGCACCGATGTGACCAATGCAAGTCGCACATTGCTGATGAACCTTGAAACTCTGCAATGGGATGATGAACTACTTGGTTACTTTGGTATTCCTCGCACAGTTCTACCTGAAATCAAATCTTCATCAGAGATATATGCAACAACTGATCCCCATGGCCCTCTCGGCTCAGCTGTTCCCATTGCGGGAATTCTTGGGGACCAACATGCAGCAATGGTTGGTCAGGTCTGCTTTGAACGCGGTGAATCCAAGACCACATATGGAACAGGTAACTTCGCACTTCTCAATACTGGAACAGAGATTGTTCGCTCGAAGAATGGTCTTCTCTCCACTGTCTGTTACAAATTTGGTGACAAACCTGCGATGTATGCACTAGAAGGTTCGGTCGCAGTTACCGGCTCTGCTATTCAATGGCTGCGCGATCAACTAGGAATTATTTCAAACGCTGCCGAGACTGAAGCACTTGCTTCATCAGTTACTGACACAGCAGGTGTTTATTTTGTTCCTGCATTCTCTGGACTCTTTGCACCGTATTGGCGTACTGATGCACGAGGAGTAATCGTCGGTCTCACTCGCGCTGCAACCAAAGCACATCTTGCACGCGCTGCCCTTGAGGCAATCTGCTACCAAACACGCGATGTGATGGATGCGATGGTTGCAGATAGCGGTGTTCCCATGACTGAGATGCGAGTTGATGGTGGCATCACTGCAAACTCTCTCTGCATGCAGATGCAGGCAGACATCATGGGAATCGATATCACTCGTCCTTTGATAACTGAGACCACCGCACTCGGTGCTGCATATGCAGCGGGGTTAGCAGTGGGATTCTGGAAGAACACAGATGAATTGAAGAAGCAGTGGAAACAATCTCGTCGCTGGAGCGCAACGACTAGCGTTGAAGATCGTGCATCCGGTTATGCCGGATGGAAGAAAGCGATTGAACGCACGCTTAACTGGGCCTAACGAAAAATAGCTACTCGCACGGTAGAGTAGGCACATCATGGATGAGATAGTCGAACTTTCCGCTGGCGTTGTGCGCACAAGCCGCACCATGAACGATGGTCGAACCATTCGCTATTACGACACTGCAGGACAGACTCGCACCGTTGCAGATCAACGTCCGCAAGAAGAACAACCTGGGATCGGCGAACTTCGCCTTGATCCACTGGTCAATGAATGGGTTGCTATGGCAGCTCATCGCCAAGGACGAATTTTCTTGCCGCCTAAGGAGCTATGCCCACTGTGTCCAACAACGGGAGATCTCCTTACTGAAATTCCTGAAAATGATTTTGAAGTAGTTGTCTTTGATAACCGCTCCCCTTCACTTCGCCCACCTGATGGAGATTTCGCTCTACCGGATATGGTCGGTTCAGATACTGATGAAGGCGCAGCAGCTGGCAAATGTGAAGTCATCTGCTTTACTGCAGATCACGGTGGTGCATTTAAATCACTTTCCCCACAACGCGTGCGCACACTTCTTGAAGCATGGCGCGATCGCACAGCAGAGCTATCGAAACTTCCTTTCATTTCTCACATCGCACCCTTTGAAAACCGTGGTGAAGAAATTGGTGTGACACTGGCTCACCCACACGGCCAGATTTACGCCTACTCATACCTGCCACCCCGCGTGACAAAGATGCTCGATGTTGCTCGAGAGCATCACACAAAGACAGGACGCGTCTTATTCGATGATGTCCTTGCTCGCGAACTCCGTGATGGCGTGCGCATCATCGCTCGCAATGAACATTGGGTTGCCTACACGCCTTATGCATCACGCTATCCATTTGAAATTCATGTTGTTCCATTGCAGCCGGTTGCAGATCTCACCGAACTAGCACCTGCTGCTTGTGATTCTTTCCCATCGATTGCCATCGAAGTGATGCAACGTCTT
>WLJF01000019.1 GCA_009701945.1 Actinomycetota bacterium | reverse complement strand
GGATTCGAACCGACACTATGCAGTGTTTGAGACTGCCCTCTCTACCGTTGGAGTACCGAGGCGTACTCCCCTATCGTATTAGAAGAGAGGAGTTAGGCGAAACGAGAGAGCTTGTGGATTAGCGATATGCAGCGACAACGCCATTAACGGCATCGCCAACCTTGTGCACGCGCATCGCATTGGTCGACCCTGGAATTCCAGGAGGTGAGCCAGCAACAATCATGACGAGTTCACCGATCTCTGCGCGCTTGCCTTCAATCAGCATCTTGTCAGCCTGAAGAACCATCTCATCTGTGTGCTTGACCATCGGTGTAATAAGCGGTTCTACTCCCCATGAGAGAGCTAAGCGGTTATAGGTGCCCTCTTCAGGAGTGATTGCAAGGATAGGAATTGGTGAACGCAGACGAGAAATTCGTCGAGCTGAATCACCCGATTGCGTAAATGTCACAAGGAACTTCGCACCCACGATGAGGCCCACCTCGGCTGCTGCCTTTGTAATTGCTCCACCTTTAGTACGTGGATTAGTCATCAATGGACGAATACGGTCAAGACCAAGCTCTTCGGTGCGCTCAATAATGCGAGCCATTGTTTCAACTGCCTGAATTGCAAACTCTCCGACAGATGTCTCACCTGAGAGCATGAGTGCATCTGCGCCATCTAGAACAGCGTTGGCACAATCGGTTGCTTCAGCGCGCGTAGGTGATGAATTGGTAATCATCGAATCAAGCATCTGTGTTGCAACGATGACTGGCTTTGCAGCATCGCGAGAGAGTTCAATACAGCGCTTTTGAACCATAGGAACATCTTCAATAGGTAGCTCAACACCGAGGTCGCCACGAGCAACCATGATGCCATCAAAGGCTGCAACGATCTCAACAAGGTTTTCAACAGCCTGAGGCTTCTCAATCTTTGCAATGACGGGAATGCGAATTCCCACTTCATCCATGATCGAATGAACATCTTTGACATCTGCAGCATTTCGAACAAATGAGAGTGCAATGAAATCAGCGCCTGCACGAAGTCCCCAACGAAGATCATCTTCATCTTTTTTAGACATCGCAGGAACTGAGACTGCAACACCTGGAAGGTTAATTCCCTTGTTATTGCTTACTGCTCCTGGCTGGATGCATTTGGTAATAACATCGTTGCCCTTGACCTCAATAACTTCAACAGTAACTTTTCCATCATCAATCAGGATGCGATCTCCGGCTTTGCAATCTCCTGGTAGGCCTTTATAAGTGGTGCCAACGCGCTCTTTCGTTCCAGAGATCTCATCGGTAGTAATAGTAAAAATATCGCCACGAGATAGATCGTGAGGGCCATTTTCAAAGCGACCAAGGCGAATCTTTGGACCTTGAAGATCAACAAGAATTGCAACTGCTTTACCTGCAGCTTTGGCAGCAGATCGCACAGCATCGAGGCGTGCTTGGTGTTCTTCATATCCCCCGTGTGAGAGATTCAGGCGCGCCATATTCATTCCGGCTGCGATGAGCTCCTTGACCTTCTCTGGAGATTCAACAGCTGGACCCATAGTGCAAACAATTTTGGCGCGACGCATAGAACTACCTTATCTCTGGTTGATGTGTACTAACGAGTGTGAAACCGATGTATCTCACACCATGAGCGAGCGAGTGGTTGGCTCGATCGGTGAATGTAATTGCGTCTCCCCTGATAAATACCGGTCAACGGCTGCAGCTGCAGATCGTCCTTCGGCAATCGCCCAGACGATGAGTGATTGACCGCGGCCTGCATCTCCTGCAACAAATATGCCTTCTTCGCTGCTCTGGAAGTTTTCATCACGTTTGATATTGCCACGATCATCGAGTGCAACTTCAAGCTGGTCAATGAGGGCTGTTTTCTCAGGACCCGTAAAGCCCATAGCAAGGAATACGAAATCGGCTGGAAGCTCCTTCTCGGTTCCTGGAACAGGCTCGAACTTTCCATTCTCAAACTTGGTTTCAACAATCTTCAGTGCTTTGAGGTTTCCCTTTCCATCGCCCACAAATTCTTGCGTGCTGACAGAGAAGATGCGGTTATCGAGCTCTTCATGTGCACTGGAGACGCGATAAATCATTGGGTATGTAGGCCATGGTTGTGAAGATGGACGCTCATCCGTTGGGCGAGGCATGATCTCAAGTTGAGTAACACTTGCAGCACCTTGGCGCACAGATGTTCCAAGGCAATCTGCGCCAGTATCTCCGCCGCCAAGAATTATGACGTGTTTACCTGCAACGTTGATTGGTGGAACTTCAACTTCACCGAGCGCTTGCTTATTGCCCCATGGCAAGAAATCCATCGCTTGATAGATGCCCTTATTTTCTCGACCTGGAATTGGAAGATCGCGCCACTGTGTCGCACCGATTGCAAGAACAATTGCATCGTACTTAGAGCGTAGATCTGAACCTGTGAGTTCAACGCCAACATTGACGCCTGGACGAAAACGAGTTCCTTCTTGCTCCATCTGAGCAAGACGACGATCAACGATGTGCTTCTCCATCTTAAATTCAGGAATTCCGTAGCGAAGAAGTCCGCCAATCTTCTCAGCACGCTCATAGACCGCAACTGTGTGACCTGCACGGGTAAGTTGCTGTGCAACTGCAAGTCCTGCTGGACCTGAACCAATGACTGCAACTGTCTTTCCAGAAAGTCGTTCAGGAGCTAGTGGCTTCACATTATTTACATCAAATGCTTCTTCAATGGTGCGAAGTTCAATCTGCTTAATTGTCACTGCATCACGGTTAATTCCAACAACACATGCTGTCTCGCATGGAGCAGGACATAGTCGACCTGTGAATTCAGGGAAGTTATTGGTTGCATGCAGGCGATCTATCGCCTCGTTCTTATCTCCCCGCCACATGAGGTCATTCCACTCAGGGATGAGATTGCCAAGAGGGCATCCGCTATGGCAGAACGGAATTCCGCAATCCATGCAACGACCAGCTTGCTTTTGTAAATGTTCCATCGATTGTGGTTCATAGACCTCGCGCCAATCTTGGATGCGCACATCAACGGGACGTCGCTTTGGAGTCTCGCGAGGAGTTGTCATAAAGCCCTTTGGATCAGCCATTTGCTGCCACCTCCATTATGTATTCATCTACGGGCAGACCTTCTCTAGTAGCACGCTCGATAGCGGCAAGTACCTTTGCATAATCGCGAGGCATGATCAATGAGAATCGAGAAATCTCGTTTTCCCAATCTGCAAGTAGCGCCGCAGCAATCTCTGAACCAGTCTCAACATGGAATGAAGAGACTATCGCTTTGAGATTTTCTCGTTGATCTGCAGGAACGGCCAAGATATCAACCATCTCGGTGTTCACAACCGCTGTGTTGAGATCGAGAACAAATGCACGACCACCTGACATGCCTGCTGCAATATTGCGACCTGTTGAACCAAGAATGACAACTGTTCCACCTGTCATGTATTCAAGTGCGTGATCGCCCACGCCTTCAACAACAGCGATAGCACCAGAGTTGCGAACACAGAAGCGCTCTCCTGCAAGACCGCGAATGAAGATATCTCCTGATGTTGCGCCATAACCAATGACATTTCCGGCAATGACATTGAGCTCTGATTTAAATGTTGCTTTCTCATCAGGGCGAACAACTACGCGGCCACCAGAAATACCTTTACCGACATAATCATTGGAATCTCCATAGAGACGAATTGAAACACCTTGTGGCAAGAATGCACCGAGTGATTGACCCGCAGAACCGTGAAGGGTCACATCGATGGTGCCGACAGGAAGACCCTCAGCTCCATAGCGACGAGTAACTTCTGCACCCAACATTGTTCCAACTGTGCGATTGACGTTACGAACCGGAAGATCGATACGAACAGGCTCTTTCTTCTCTAGCGCTGCCTTCGAAAGTTCAATCAACTTATTATCAAGCGCTGCTGCAAGTCCGTGATCTTGTTGTGTGGTGTTATGCAAAGGTGAATCAACATCAGGGCGAACAAGAAGTGGAGAGAGATCTAGTCCGCTTGCCTTCCAGTGGTTAACAGCATCGCGAGTATCGAGATACTCAACATGGCCGATAGCTTCAAGAAGTGTGCGGAATCCAAGAGATGCCAAGATTTCACGGACTTCCTCGGCGATGTATTCAAAGAATGTCTCAACGAATTCAGGCTTTCCAGTGAACTTCTTTCGTAACTCCGGGTTCTGTGTTGCAACGCCCACAGGACATGTATCCAAGTGGCAGACACGCATCATGATGCAGCCTGATACAACGAGTGGCGCGGTTGCGAATCCATATTCCTCAGCACCGAGGAGTGCTGCAATAACAACATCGCGACCAGTCTTGAGCTGACCATCTGCTTGAACAACAATGCGATCGCGCAAGTTATTTAGGAGAAGTGTCTGCTGAGTCTCTGCAAGACCAAGCTCCCACGGAGCACCTGCATGCTTGAGTGATGTCAAAGGTGATGCACCAGTTCCACCATCATGGCCTGAGATCAGAACAACATCAGCGTGTGCCTTAGAGACACCAGCTGCAACAGTTCCAACACCCACCTCTGCAACAAGTTTGACGTGAACACGCGCATCCTTATTTGCATTCTTCAAATCGTGGATGAGCTGTGCAAGATCTTCAATGGAGTAAATATCGTGGTGAGGAGGTGGAGAAATTAGTCCCACACCAGGAGTTGAGTAGCGAGCTTTAGCAACCCATGGATAGACCTTGTAACCAGGAAGCTGTCCACCTTCACCAGGCTTTGCTCCTTGTGCAATCTTGATCTGAATATCTGTTGCATTAATTAGGTAATTACTTGTCACTCCAAAGCGACCTGATGCAACCTGCTTGATCGCACTCTTCTTAGAATCACCATTAGCCATCGGAATAAAGCGAGCTGGATCTTCTCCGCCTTCTCCCGTATTGGACTTTGCGCCCAGTCGGTTCATCGCAATAGCTAGTGTTTCGTGAACTTCTTGAGAGACAGAGCCATAGGACATCGCACCTGTTGAGAAGCGCTTCACAATCTCTGAAATTGGCTCCACCTCATCAATGGAGATTGCAGGACGTTCGCCTTCCTTAAATTGGAAGAGTCCGCGTAGAGTCATTAAATCCTTGCTCTGATCATTGACCTTATCTGTGTAGCGCTTAAAGATGTCATAACGCTTATTGCGAGTTGAGTGCTGAAGTGCAAAGACAGTTTCAGGATTGAAAAGGTGTGGTTCTCCATCACGGCGCCACTGGTATTCGCCACCGACAGCTAGTCGCTTAGCGCCTGGGATCTCTCCCCCAACAGGGTATGCAAAGTGATGACGCTTAATTGTCTCTTCCGCAATGACATCTAGATCAACTCCGCCAAGGCGTGATGTAGTTCCAACAAAGAACTCATCGACAACATCTTGAGCAATACCAATTGCTTCAAATACTTGAGCACCTGTGTAGGAGGCGATAGTTGAGATACCCATCTTCGACATCACCTTAAGAACTCCCTTACCGAGAGCCTTAATAACGTTTCGAACTGCCTTCTCTGGAGCAATACCTGTAATAACACCTTGGTTAACGAGATCTTCTGCAGTTTCCATTACGAGGTATGGATTTACTGCAGCTGCTCCATAACCAATAAGAAGAGCGACATGGTGAACTTCGCGGACATCGCCTGCTTCAACAACAAGACCAACTTTTGTTCGAGTCTTCTCGCGAATGAGGTGATGGTGAACAGCAGCTGTAAGAAGCAGTGATGGGATAGGGCAATCTTCTGCATCTCCATCGCGGTCTGAGAGAACAATGATGTGTGCACCCTTTGCAATTGCATCAGAGACTTCACTCTTGATCTCTTCAAGGCGAGCACGCAGAGTGTTTCCATCACCGGAAACTGGGAAGAGCCCACGAACTACATATGCCTCAAGTTCTGGATAATCATCATCGGCATTGACGTGAATAATCTTTGCGAGTTCATCGTTATCGATGACAGGAAATGCAAGTGAAATCTGTTTACAGGATTCAGGGCCTGGATCGAGCAGGTTGTGCTCAGGACCGATGGAACCACCGAGGCTTGTGACAAGCTCTTCGCGAATTGCATCTAGTGGTGGGTTTGTTACTTGAGCAAAAAGCTGCGTGAAGTAATCAAAGAGCAAACGTGGTTTGCCAGAGAGAGCTGCAATGGGAGTATCAGTTCCCATAGAACCAAGCGCTTCTCCCCCACCTTTTGCCATAGGGGTCACAATGATTTTGATTTCTTCTTCTGTGTATCCAAAAGCCTTTTGACGACGGATAACAGATTTATGTGGATAGACGATGTGTTCACGGGATGGAAGATCTGAAAGTTTGATCATTCCATCTTTAAGCCATGTGCCGTAAGGAGCAGCATCAGCTAGCGAATCTTTGATTTCATCATCTTCAATGATGCGTCCTGCTTCGATATCGACCAAGAACATCTTGCCCGGTTGAAGTCTTCCTTTTCGAACAATCTTCTCTGCAGGAAAATCAAGTACTCCTACTTCAGATGCCAGAACAACAATTCCATCATCTGTCACCCAAAAACGTGAAGGACGAAGACCATTGCGATCCAGGACAGCACCTACCTGATGTCCATCGGTAAATGTCACACAGGCAGGACCATCCCAAGGCTCCATCAAAGATGCATGGAATGCATAGAAGTCACGACGCTTCTGAGACATCGTTGCATGGTTCTCCCATGCTTCAGGAATCATCATCAATACTGCGTGTGGCAATGAGCGGCCACCGAGATAGAGAAGTTCAAGCACTTCATCAAAGGATGCTGAGTCAGAGCCAGACATTTCAACAATTGGGAAGAGGCGCTTTAAATCTCCGCCGATGACATCACTTGCAAGAAGTGATTCACGAGCACGCATCCAGTTGCGGTTTCCCTTTACCGTATTGATTTCACCGTTATGTGCGATGAAGCGGTATGGGTGGGCAAGTGGCCATGAAGGGAAGGTATTTGTTGAAAAGCGTGAGTGAACAAGTGCAAGCGGTGAGACCACGCGCTCATCGCTGAGATCTGGGAAGAATTCCTCCAGCTGACCTGTTGTAAGCATTCCCTTATAGACAATTGTCTGTGAAGAAAGTGATGGGAAGTAGAGATCGAGTGAATGCTCTGCGCGCTTACGCAGTGCAAAGGCGAGACGATCGAGCGCTATTCCCGACTCCTTCTTTACGCCCGCTACGAAGAGCTGCTTGAACTGCGGCATGACAGAGAGTGCGGTCTTGCCAAGTGAAGCTGAATTAATTGGAAGCTCACGCCACCCAAGAACTGTGAGACCTTCTTCTTTAGCAAGCTTTTCAATCTCTGCGGTAACAGTGACACCTTGTGCGATAAATGCAATGCCAGTTGCATAGGAGCCTTCTGCCGGTAAATCAAAGGTGGTCTCTGCGCGATAGAAAGCATCAGGAACACGAATAAGAATTCCAGCGCCATCTCCTGAATCAGGTTCAGCACCTGATGCTCCGCGGTGCTCAAGATTACGAAGAGCTGTCAGAGCTTTTTCTACGATTTCATGTGTAGCAATCTTATTTAAGGTAGCCACCATCGCGACGCCGCATGCATCATGTTCATTCGCAGGATCGTAGAGACCCTGTGCTGCGGGATAGTTCGATGAGAGTGCCATTACCCGTTGTCCTTTTTCTTAATTCTTGATTTTGCAATTAAGGGGACAACCTTGGCCCGGTGTAGCTAGTGAAACGATAAGTTAGTGTCGAAAGGGTAGCAAGGGGGTGGGTTAGATGCCACTCACATGCAAGAGCTGACCGATTCCAGCGGTGATTGCCATTCCAAGGCAGCCTCCTGCGATCACGCGCAAGGTAGGGGTTAAGAGCTTGGAGCCAGCAGTTTTGGCGCTAATGATTCCTGTGAAGACAAGGCCCACCACGGTGAAGGCGACGATGCTCCACGCCGCTTTCCCAGCAGAGGGAGCAAATGCTCCAATGAAAGGTATGAGACCACCTGCTGTGAAGGCACAGGCAGATGCAATCGCTGCCTGCACAGGACGCGCCTTGGTATGTGGATGCTGACCGAGCTCATCACGCAGGTGTGCTTCAAGAGGATCTTTGGCATGCATCGTTGTTGCAACTTGTGTTGCTAACTCGCGAGATAAACCGCGATTAATATAAATCTCAATCAGCTCTTCAAGTTCACCGTCTGGGTCGATTGCAAGATGTTCTATTTCAAGGAGACGATCAGATTCCTCAATATCATTTTGTGAACGAACTGAAACGTATTCACCGACTGCCATAGACATTGCACCTGCTGCGATTCCTGCAGCACCTGCGGTGATGAGAAAACTTTGCTCACTGCGAGCAGCAGCGACGCCAATCATCAAACTTGCTGTTGAGACAAGTCCATCGTTTGCTCCAAGGACAGCAGCGCGCAGCCAGCCAGCACGATGCGTGCGGTGATGCAGATTGCGACGATAGACATCTTCCAGAGCCATATTTATAGCCTACCTCTTACTACGTGAAAATCGGGTGAAGGCGAGCACACCTGCTGCAACAAGTACGAGTGAGACATATTGATTGAGACGAAGAGCACCAAATGTATGGG
>WLJF01000018.1 GCA_009701945.1 Actinomycetota bacterium | reverse complement strand
TTCAACATCTTCCTTACGAATTCTTCCGCCGATTCCAGTACCGCGCACTGATGCAAGATTTACTCCAAGATCATTGGCAAGTTTGCGCACGATAGGAGTGACATAAGCATCTTGTGGTTGTGTCACAGGAGCAGCCGCAGCTACGGGAGCTGGCGCAACAGGTGTAATCACAACAGGGGGTGCAACTGGTGCAGGTGGTGGAGTAGGAGCAACTGGTGCAGGTGTTGGTGGTGTGGCAGCTACAGGTGCTGAACCTGAGACGCCGATAAGTCCAAGACGAGCACCGACTGCAACAGTTGTATCAACTGCAACATCAATTGCTAGAAGCGTTCCTGCAACAGGAGAAGGAATCTCTGTATCGACCTTATCTGTTGAAACTTCAAGAAGTGCTTCATCTACTGCAACGGAATCTCCAACGTTCTTAAGCCAACGTGTAACAGTTCCTTCGCTGACAGATTCACCAAGTGCGGGCATAGTGATGACTGTTCCGCCACCGGATGCTGCAGGTGCAACTACTGGTGCTGCAGGTGGGGGAGTTGGGGCAACAGGAGCTGCAATGGGTGCTGCAACAACGGGTGCTGCAACAGGAGCCGCAACAACGGGTGCTGCAACAGGTGCTGGAGCTGAAGCGCCTGCGCTATCTGCAATCACAGCAAGTTCTGCGCCAACTGCAACTGTCTGGTCAACGCCAACAACAATCTTTGTCAGGATTCCTGCAACAGGTGAAGGGATCTCTGTATCGACTTTATCGGTTGAAACTTCAAGGAGTGGTTCATCGACAGCGACCATGTCGCCTTCGTTCTTGAGCCAACGAGTAACTGTTCCTTCACTGACGCTCTCACCGAGAGCTGGCATTGTGACTGAGAATGACATCGCTATTTTCTCCTCTTACCTAACCGTGCGCGTGAAGTGGTTTTCCTGCAAGAGCCATATGAGCTTCGCCCATTGCCTCAGACAGTGTTGGGTGTGCATGGATGAGAGGTGCAACATCATCTGCTGATGCCTCCCAGTTAAAGATTAATTGTGCTTCGGAAACTAATTCACCAACGCGGGCACCGACCATGTGAATTCCAAGGACTGGACCATTCTTCTGAGCGACAAGTTTGATGGAGCCTGCAGTCTTAAGAATTTGCGCTTTGCCATTACCTGCAAGGTTGTAATCAAGTTCAACAACGTCATAACCACGCTCTTTAGCAACCTTGGTTGTGAGTCCCATCGATGCAACTTCTGGCTCTGAATAAGTAACGCGCGGAACACCGTCGTAGTTAATTGGACGAGGATTAAGACCCGCAATTGTCTCTGCAACGAGAATGCCTTCTTGGAATCCAACGTGAGCTAATTGCAAAGTAGGGATGATGTCACCCACTGCGAAGATGCCAGGGATATTGGTGCGGCAATAGTCATCGACAGTGATGTATCCGCGATCCATTGCGATGCCCACTTCTTGGTAGCCAACGCCATCTGTGACCGGACCACGGCCAACTGAGACAAGCAGGAGATCGGCTTTGAATTCACGGCCATCTTCAAGAGTGACGGTGACGCCCTTCTTATCAACTTTATGAGATTTAAAGCGAACGCCTAATTCAAAATTGATTCCGCGCTTGCGATAAGCACGCTCGAGCAACTTGCTGGAAGATTCATCTTCAAGGGCAATCAGGTGAGGTAGGCCTTCGATGATGGTGACTTCTGAACCAAATGACTTCCAGACGGATGCAAATTCACATCCGATAACTCCGCCGCCGAGAACGATGACGCTTTTTGGTACGTAGTTCAGTGAAGTTCCGTGATCGGATGTAATAACACGATCTCCATCAATATCTAATCCAGGCAATGTGCGGGCATACGAACCAGTTGCTAGAACAATATTCTTACCAACATAGGCAGTGCCGTTAACGTCAACTGTGTTGTTAGAGACTAAGCGTCCAGTTCCTTCGACATAAGTAATATTTCGAGACTTGACTAGACCTTGCAGACCTTTATGAAGTCCTGCGATGACGCCATCTTTATATGAATTGACTCCAGCCATATCGATGGAGTTAAAAGTGGCGTTGACGCCGAAGTGGGATGAATCGCGTGCACTATCTGCAACTTCACCCGCGTGGAGCAGAGCCTTGGTAGGAATACATCCGCGGTGCAGACAGGTTCCGCCGACCTTATCTTTCTCAATGAGCGCCACGTTCAGTCCGAGTTGGGATGCGCGAAGGGCCGCGGCATATCCGCCGCTACCGCCACCGAGAACTACGAGATCAAAATTTGGCACCGACACACTCCTCCTCAAGCTCAACGACCCTATCTTGCCAGCCTAGGTGGGCGATTGCATAACTGCCTAAGCAGTTGCCGAAATAGCTAGCTGCACGAGAGAACGAAGGGCAATTCCCGTTCCACCCACTGGGGTATATCCATGGGGCTGGCTCTCGTTATAGGCAGGACCTGCGATATCAAGATGCAGCCAAGGTAGTTCATCTGTGATGAAATCCTTCAGGAATAAGCCAGCAACAAGCATTCCGCCCATTCGTTCACCAATATTTGCAAGATCTGCGACAGGTGAATCAAGGGAAGCTCGCAATTCAACAGGTAGTGGCATTGGCCAAAATGCTTCACCTGTTTCTTTCGTCACATCCATAAAGTGAGATGAAAATGCCTCGTTATTTGTCATCACAGCGCTTGTGCGAGTTCCCAGTGCAACAACTTGTGCACCGGTGAGTGTGGCGACATCGATGATGCCATCAAGATCTTTTGTCTCCTGTGCTCGCACAAGAGCATCTGCAAGAACGAGGCGACCTTCTGCATCGGGATTGAGAACTTCAACAGTTTTTCCACCATAGATAGTGATGACATCACTTGGACGAGTTGCAGTATCGCTAATCATATTTTCTGCCAATGGTGCCCATGTTTCAATTGCAACAGGAAGTTTGAGAAGGGCGATTGCGATGGTTGCCGCGCATACAGCCGCTGCGCCACTCATATCTGATTTCATCGCCTCCATACCCTTGGCAGGCTTAAGAGCTAATCCACCCGAATCGAAAGTAATTCCTTTACCGACGAAGGCATATTTCTTCTTGGCTTTCACACCTTTTGGCGTGTAAGAGATGTTGAGAAGGCGTGGGGGATTAACAGAGCCTTGACCGACTCCAATGATTCCGCCGTAACCCTTTGACTTTAATTGCGCATCTGTCATGACAGAGACTTTGAGGCCAAGGGCAGTGCCTCCCGCCTTCTTTACGGCGTCATTGATTTCTTTGCAGAATGTTTCTGGAGTTAAGTGGCTTGGGGGCGTGTTAATGAGATCGCGCACAAGGTTTGTATAGGTTGCAATCACTTCAGCAGATTTCGCCGCAGCCTTCGCACTTGCTTGCGAAGCGAGGTCTGTGTGAACAGTGATTGTTTTCAATGGTGATTTCTGGCCACTCTTAGTTGAACCTCTAAATTGATCAAAGAGATAAGAACCAAGACCTGCACCTTCTGCAACGCCTCTAATGCCAGATAAAGACTTCGCAGGAAGTGCAAAAGTGGCACTTGCATTTCCCGCTAGTGCGCGAGCTGCAGCACCTGCTGCGCGACGAAGAACTTCATGGCCATAGCTTGTGCTTGCCTTACCAAGACCTGTGAAGACAATCAGGCGCGTGGAAGTGCCGGGAACCTTAATGACTTCATCTGCTTTTCCTGTAGCACCTAAATCAGCGAGTGATTGGAGAAGGGATTTTGTATCCATGGCGAGGTCGCCTGTTTCAATCTGCAATGAGGTGGCACCGGTCTTTGAGGATTTAGCGCTCTTATATGCCAATCCGATGACTAAGACATCATCTTTAACAATTCCGTCTGAAAGGCGGATCGTGGTCATGGCGACTCCTCTAGATATCACTCGGCTGATACTCAGCAGATGCGAGTCGTAAGTGTAAGTTGTCGTTGTGAAAAACTCACCTTTGCATCAGAAACATCTCGACCTTCAGGCGAAGATGGCCGATTTTGGTGGCTGGTTGATGCCCATCGAGTACCCCGGTGCAGGCGTTCTGGCAGAGCACGCCGCTGTTCGAGAACGAGTAGGGCTTTTTGATGTCTCACACCTTGGCAAAGCCAGCGTCATAGGTGAAGGTGCTCTGGAATTTCTCAATGCGATGTTTACCAATGATTTATCTCGCATCATCGATAGCAAAGCGCAATACACCTTGCTCTGTAATCCTGATGGCGGGGTCATAGATGATCTGATTGCCTATCGTAATTCGGATTCAGATTTCTTCCTCATTCCTAATGCTTCGAATACGACAGATGTTGTTCGAGTACTGAAGGAGAACGCACCAGATTCAATTTCAGTGACCAATCTCCATGAGAGTTTTGCTGTTCTTGCACTGCAAGGTCCGCGTGCTGTTGATGTTGTAAAGAGTCTTGGTATCAATCCGACTATGGATTACATGGCATTTGCTCATGTCACTATCGCAGGCTGTGACGTGATTCTCTGTCGCACTGGATATACAGGTGAACATGGGTATGAACTAGTGCCAACGTGGAATGATGCAACAGTTGTCTGGGATGCACTCGTTGAGGCGATGAAGCCATTTGATGGAGCTATTTGCGGCCTTGGTGCGCGAGACACCCTGCGCACTGAGATGGGTTACCCGCTCCATGGCCATGAACTCTCTCTTGAAATCTCACCAGTACAGGCAAGTGCAGGATGGGCTATTGGTTGGAAGAAGGAATCTTTCCGAGGCTCACACGTTCTGCAATCTCAGCGCGAAGAAGGCGTTGTGCGCACACTGAAAGCATTGCGATCTAATGATCGTGGAATTCCTCGCGCAGGGATGGCTATCAAGGATATTGATGGCAAAGAAATTGGCATCGTCACAAGCGGAACTTTCTCACCGTCTCTGAAAGTGGGAATTGCACTTGCGCTGATTGATCCTGCCTTTGCAATTGGAGATGTTGTCACCATTGATGTTCGCGGACGCGAGTCATCGGCCACAATCAGTGCTTTGCCCTTTATGCCTTCACACGTTCGATAAATTCAATCGGAGTCATAAAGGCAGCTTTTGTGTGTGCTCTGCGCAAAGTGTGAAGAACCGGCGTTGCTGTGATTGCAATCAATGAGGCGGTAAAGATCGCTCGCGGAATATCCCAAGCCATGGATGAGAGAAAATGGTAGGAGATGAAATGTGCGAAGTTTTCTGAGATGGGCGCCCCTGCAACGTAAGAGAGTTGAGTATCTGCACCCAACGCCCAAGGCCAAAATTGCAAGTCCATAGCTATGCCAAAGAACCCAGCCGCAGTGATTCCATAGATTGCCAGTGCGAATATTTCTGACTTACCTCGCAACCCCCTCGGAATCAAAGCGACTCCAAGTCCGATCCATCCAGCAGCAAATGATTGATAGGCAACCCACGGTCCGATTCCTCCTGTGAGAATGGCAGAGAGAAACATTGAAATTGTCCCGAGAAGAAATCCAAACGATGGACCAAATACGCGTGCTGCCAGAATTAGTACAAACCACATCGGTTCAATTCCCACAGCACCCGTTCCCATGGGGCGAAGTGCTGCAATGAGTGCAGATAACACTGCAAGAAGTGCAATCGACTTACTATCGAGGTCCTTGTTGCTCACACTGATCATCAAGAGCAAGAGGGCGCAGGGAGTTGCGAGCAAGAAGATCCACTGAGGATGGCCTTGCTTTTCGTTGATCAGAAATGGCCAGATGAAGCCCAGTGCGCTGATCGCACTTGTTGCAAGCAGTGCAATGAGTGAGGCACCTCTAAAGGAGAAGATTCCAGCAGTCCTCATTTCACATCTCCCAGTGCCTGAACAACATCACTCACAGTAAGCCATGGTTTAGGCGACATAATCTTTGCCACTTGTGGTGCGAAGGCAGGGGATGAGAGAAGAACTTCAAGAGTGGTGCCATCGGCGACGATGTCACCTTCTGCAAGGAAGAGAACGCGATCTGCGAGCTCTGCAACAAGTTCAACATCGTGGGTTGCAAGAAGGACCGGTCTATTAAATTGCATTGCATACTCTTTAAGCGCTAATCCAAAGAGACTCTTTGCCCGGTAATCCAATCCTCGCGTTGGTTCATCCAGGACTAAAACATCGGGACTTGCCGCCAGAACGATGCTCAGAACAAGTGCTAATCGTTGGCCTTCAGAGAGATCATTGGGATGAGCGTTGTGAGAGATGTGAGGAACGAGGCGATTGAGAAGTGCTGCAGTTGATCCCGCCACTAGTTCATTGTCGCGATCTGCATGTGAGCATTCTTCTTCAACACTAGATGCAAAGAGAAGGTCGCTAGGTTCTTGAGGGACATATCCAATTGCCTGTCTGCGAGCACCACCTGTGAGCGCTGTGGGATCTTGACCATTGACGGTGATTTTTCCTTTGTCGGGTGCATGCAAGCCAACAATGGAGTGAAGAAGCGTGCTCTTACCTGCGCCGTTACGACCCATGATGGCGACGATTTCACCGTGGTGGATAGTGGTGTTTATCTTGTTGAGTGCAACTTTTTCACCATAGGAATGCGAAACATCTTTGACTTCAATGGCAGGTGAATCGGCCTTCGAAGCGATATCTACTTCAGGATATTGGCGACTTCGAATCTCATCGGTAGCGCGCCTTACTTCACGAACACTTGTGCCAATCTCGCTTAAATTAAGTGCGCGTGCTAACTTCACAATTGGCGGAACTAACTCTGAACTTTTGAGAATCTCATCTGCAGAACCGATGGATGTTTCGCCATTTCCCTCGATATAGATAATGCGATCGACAAATTGGATGACTCGCTCTAGTCGGTGCTCGGCGATAATGACCGTCACACTCAAGTCGTGAACAAGGCGATGTAAGACTGAGAGAACTTCCTCTGCTGCAATAGGGTCAAGTGCACTTGTAGGTTCATCAAGAACCAGAACCTTGGGCTGCATCACAAGCGCTGCACCTATCGCTACTCGCTGCTGTTCACCTCCGCTGAGGGTTGCGATTGAGCGATTTCGCAGAGAACTCAAACTTAGAAGATCGAGAATTTCTTCTACTCTCTTGCGCATGACATCAGGTGCGAAGTTCAGAGCCTCCATGCTAAATGCGAGCTCCTCTTCAACTATATCTGTGACAAATCCATTCATAGGATTTTGACCAACGATGCCAACAAGATGTGCGAGAGAACCTGGTTTCACAGTTCGTGTTGAGATTCCATCGACAGAGATATCACCGGCCAAGATGCCACCGGTGTGATGGGGGACTAGCCCGTTAATCAAGCGCAGCAGCGATGACTTACCTGATCCTGTCTCGCCCATGACAAGGACCATCTCGCCCTCTTGAATTTGAAAGGAGAGATCTTCAAGGATGGTCTTGGTGGAGTGCGGATAAATCAATGAAACGTTGGAGAAGGTGATCATCGCGCCACCATCACAGCGGATGCGGCAACAGTGAGCAGAACAATGACGTTATCGCGCATCAACCATTGTTGAGGGCGATATCGAGAACGCTTTCTACTTATTCCATAGCCCCTGGCATCCATGGCGGCCGCAAGTTGTAATGAACGCGAGAGAGATTCTTCAAGCAATGGGATTGCAATGGAGCGGATGTGGATATTTTCCATCCCACGCAATTTCTGTGCTGTGCGAATTCGACGTGCGCTGGTGGCAAGCTGCGGAAAGAGCGAAGTGGCAATGACTAAGGTGATTCCTATTTCATAGATGAATGATGGAGTGACTCGCAGCAATTTATGTGGGCTTGTCAGAGATGTTGCAGCACCAAAGAGGGCAATCATCGTTGCGATGATGACACCTTCATGAAGAGATGATGACAATCTCTCTAGTGTGACTGCGCCACCAATGCGTATGCCAGGCATCCACGAAGGTAAATCCAGAATGGGCAATGTGAAGAGGATGCTTCCAGGAATCGGAACACCGATGAGAATTCCCACGATTGTTCGGATCCCTAAAATTACTGCCCCGATTCGCAGTGAGAGATTGAAACTTCTCTCCCATGGTGAACCATCACGACGAGCAAATACAAGAAGAGCCACCGCACCCACGATCGCCAACGCGATCCATGCGTTATCGAGTGCAACAACACCTATTGCTAGGAGTATCGCGCTGATCCACAGTGTGAGTGGATGCAATGGCTTCTTCATGGTGAACTTCTTATCTACTTCTTGATCAGCGCAGCAGGTGTGTCAATCTCTACGCCGCATTCCTTCTTAGGAAATCCGTTGAGACCGCAGATTAGCCCTGAACTCGCTGAGCGAACCTTGATCACTTGGCCAAGGACATCGATGCCTTGTGAACTCTTGGCTGTCGTCACACAGCGCACTATTGGCTTCTGCACTTTTTCACCTTTCGGTGCATAAGCGGCATCACCGAATTCGATGACAAGACCAATGCGCTTGGTATCGGAATCTGCCTTTGTCTTTCCACAGATGGATGCAAATGAAGGTTTTGTCTTTGGGGCAACAGAAGGAACATCATCGCTACTAAAGACAAAAGACCAACCTTCAATAGCACCATCTTCAATATCGACAGTGGGTCCAGTCATTGCAGCTTTCCATGTTGATGCACCAGGGGCTGCCTGGAAGTAACCCCAATAACGCCAGCCCTTTGATTCTGCATGGGATGCGGGGATTGAAATGACTTGAGATGAAATAAGAAGAATCGCAAGTGCGATCTTGTTGAAATGTGTTGCTTTCACAGTGTGAACTCCTAAAAAGAAGAGTCTCACAGGGGTAGCTCGCTAGCGGTCGGCCGAATACGCCAAATACCTTTGGACTACACCCCGCAAACCTCGGTGGGTGTTGGTCAAAAACAAATATCTCGG
>WLJF01000017.1 GCA_009701945.1 Actinomycetota bacterium | reverse complement strand
GCGATTCCTGCAGCACCTGCGGTGATGAGAAAACTTTGCTCACTGCGAGCAGCAGCGACGCCAATCATCAAACTTGCTGTTGAGACAAGACCATCGTTTGCTCCAAGGACGGCAGCGCGCAGCCAGCCAGCACGATGCGTGCGGTGATGCAGGTTACGACGATAGACATCTTCCAGAGCCATATTTATAGCCTACCTCTTACTGCGTGAAAATCGAGTGAAGGCGAGCACACCTGCTGCAACAAGTACGAGTGAGACATATTGATTGAGACGAAGAGCACCAAATGTATGGGCCTGGTCGATACGCAGACCTTCAATAAAGAACCGGCCTGCGCTATAGCCTGCTACATAGAGAGCAAATATCGCTCCCCCAGAAAATTTGGGTGTCACATAGATCAGAAGTAACGCAATTATGATGCACCATAGTGATTCATAGAGAAAAGTTGGATGAAATGTTACAAACTCTTCATAGCCAACAGGCCTTAGCTCGAGTGGAATAGATAGCGCCCATGGAGCATCTAAAGGTCTTCCAAAAAGTTCGCCGTTAAACCAATTTCCCCAGCGTCCGATTGCTTGAGCTAGAAGTAGCCCGGGGGCAAGGGCTCCAGCGAAGGCTGAAAATTGTGGAAGTGCTCTCGTTCTACCAATCCTTCTATAAGAAAGAAATGCGCCCAAAGTCCCTAAGGCAATCGCGCCCCAAATTCCTAAGCCACCATTCCATATCTTAAAGACTTCATTGAATTCTGCGCCGCTTGCGAAGTATTTCTCGGGAGTTGTGAGCACATGATAAATACGACCACCAACTACACCGGCAGGAACAGCGATGATTGCAACATCGGCAACAACGCCATCGACTCCATCATGGGCTTTAGTAAAGCGATGATTACCCAGCCATACTGCTAGAGCCACCCCAGCAATAATGCAGAGTGCATAGAAATGGATAGTCAGAGGCCCAATTTCAACTGCCGACGTTGTCGGAGTTGGAATTGAAAGGCGCATCGTTATCCGCGCTCTACAGCAGCTTTAAATTTATCCGCGTTGAAGTACTCAGTCTTGCGATCAATTTCTTTACCATTGATGAAAACTGTTGGAGTTGAATTCACATTTGCCTTGGCGCCTGCCGCTGCTGCATTAGATACCCAGCCTTTGTAATTCATGTTGTTCACACATGAAGTAAATGACTTAGATGTAATGCCTGCTGCCTGGCCGAGAATTCCTAGAACATCGTTAGACCACACGCCTGTGTTTTCCGCAGGTTGGTTTGCATAGAGGGCGCGGTGATATCCAAGGAACTTACCCTCATCTGCAGAACAAGCTGCTGCATTTGCTGCATTGATTGATTCAGGTCCTAGAAATGAAAGTGTGTGATAAACAACGGTTGCCTTCTTAGCGCTGATCAAAGACTCGATGTAGTCACCTTGAAGTTTTTCAAATTGAGCACAGACCGGGCATTGGAAATCCTCGTAGATCTCAATCAGTGGAACACCTTTGAGTTCATCATTGAAGACAATTCCATATCCACGTTCTGCAGAGACGCTTGCAGGGATTTTCGCAGATGTGTTGGTCTGCTTGGAAAGAAGTGTGGGAACCAACATGATGAGAACTACGCCAACAACAACAGCAATCACAAGATTACGTGTGAAGTTATCTTTTCCTGGTTTCTGATTAGCCATTGCTCTGATCTCCATCTGTTTTGTGTCGGTCTAGTCCAAATTTACTTTGCGGGTAGCGGAAAAGGTAAATCGCCAAGAGGGCGAGTCCCCCATCACGCAGGAGTTCAGGGAGATAGTTGGCAGTTCCTGGCTCAACCTGTCCTCCGCCGCCGAAGCAGCCACAATCGATCGAAAGACCACGTGCCCACGCCTGTGCGATGCCAATCATGAAAGCACCCATGAGTACTCCACCAACTATCGCTGAGATTCTCACTGCAGCACCAATGACCAAGAGAACACCCACTGCAATTTCGAGAAAGGGGAGAATGATTCCAAGGAAATTAGCGAGAGCGATTGGCAACATCTCATATGCGCGCACTGCCATCTGAGATTTATCGAGGTGCTGATACTTCAGTAATCCCGCTGCGAGAAGTACTCCGCCTAAAATTAAGCGGGATAGTAATCCGATCCATGGTAGAAATTTCTTCATCGTCCTTCACGTACTCCTTGTGCTAATTCGGATGCGAGTGTTTTCACTGCCAAAAGTCCTGCCTCTTCATTTGGGGCATCAAGAAGTGCGTTAATAAATGCAGACCCAACTATGACACCGTCTGCATAACCTGCGACACCTTTTGCTTGTTCGCGGGTCGATACTCCAAGCCCAACCGCAATAGGAAGATCAGTTGTTGTGCGAATGCGAGCTACGAGATCTGGGGCACCCGATGAGACCGAGGTGCGCGTTCCTGTAACGCCCATCAAGCTTGCTGCATAGACGAATCCACTGCATCGTGATGTGACCTTTGGAAGTCTGGCATCTGTTGTGCTCGGAGCGACAACGTAGATGGGGTTAATACCAATCTTCTCTACCGCCTCTTTCCACGACGCTGATTCCTCAATGGTCAGATCTGGAGTAATGACTCCTGATCCCCCATTATCTGCAATCGATTGCGCAAACTTTTCAACTCCATACTTTTCAATGGGATTCCAATATGTCATCACAACGGCTGCAACGCCAGCATCGGTAGCAACTTTGAGGGCTTGGAAAACTTCCTTCGCACCCGTTCCTTGCGCCAATGATTGATCTGCAGCAGCTTGAATAGTGGGTCCATCCATTACGGGATCGCTGTAAGGAAAACCAATTTCGATAGCATCAACACCACCATCGACAAATGCTTGAATGACTTTCTTGCAGCCTTCAATACTGGGAAATCCTGCTGGGATATAAGCAATCAGCGCTGCGCGATTTTCAGCACGAGTCTTTACAAAGAGATCATCGAGCGGAGTTGTCATTTAGAGAGGGATTCCGAAGTACTGTGCTGCAGTCTGCACATCTTTATCTCCACGACCTGAAAGGTTGATGAGGATAATTGCATCTTTGCCAAGTTCATTTCCAACCTGAAGTGCACCAGCCAGCGCATGCGCTGTCTCGATTGCAGGAATGATGCCTTCGGTCTTACATAAAAGAGCAAAGGCGTGCATTGCTTCGGCATCAGTGACTGCTCGATATTCAGCGCGGCCAA
The DNA here is from genome assembly GCA_009701945.1 of Actinomycetota bacterium. GTDB lineage: Bacteria > Actinomycetota > Actinomycetes > Nanopelagicales > Nanopelagicaceae > Planktophila. Next base: position 5,693 of record WLJF01000017.1, on the reverse strand, counting down.
TGTCATGCAAATAGGCATGCTCAGGTCCAACGCCTGGATAATCTAAACCTGCAGAGATCGAATGTGACTCAATGGTCTGACCATTCTCATCTTGTAATACATAGGTGCGATTGCCGTGGAGAACTCCAGGTGAACCACCAGTAATAGTTGCAGCATGTCGACCAGTTTCAACGCCATCGCCAGCTGCTTCTAAGCCAATAAGTCGCACATCTTTATCAGAGATAAATCGATGGAAAATACCAATTGCATTAGACCCGCCACCTACGCATGCAAGCACTGCATCAGGAAGTCGGCCAGTCAACGCCAGCACCTGTTCACGTGATTCTTCTCCAATGATCTTATGGAAATCACGGACCATAGATGGGAAGGGATGAGGTCCTGCAACGGTACCCAAAAGGTAATGCGTTGTTTCAACATTGGTGACCCAGTCACGCATGGCTTCATTAATCGCATCTTTGAGTGTGCGAGAGCCTGACATCACTGGAACAACTTCTGCGCCTAACAACTTCATACGAGCAACATTGAGTGATTGGCGCTTTGTATCTTCTTCGCCCATATAAACAACACACTCAAGACCCATGAGCGCTGCAGCAGTTGCAGATGCAACGCCATGCTGACCTGCGCCAGTTTCAGCGATGATGCGCTTCTTGCCCATGCGCTTGGTCAGAAGAGCTTGACCCAATACATTGTTAATTTTGTGGCTACCTGTGTGGTTGAGATCCTCGCGCTTTAAAATAATGCGCGCTCCTCCAGCATGCTCTGCAAATCTCTTTGCTTCAGTAATGATGCTTGGTCGCCCTGAATATGTGCGATGGAGCTCTGCTAACTCGGCAATGAATGTGGGATCTGTCTGGGCTTTAATCCGTGCAGCATCGAGCTCTTCAAGCGCGCCGATGAGCGCTTCAGGAACGAAGCGACCTCCATAGGGACCGAAGTGCCCTGCGAGATCATCGACAGTAGTCATGGGTAAAGACTACCTGCGACCTAGGAGTTCCTGCATGGCAGAAATTGGATCTCCAGATTTCACAAGAGATTCTCCGACCAAGATTGCCGTAGCCCCTGCCTTCTGTGCGAATTCAACATCCGACCGTGTTGCAATACCGGATTCAGCGATGCGAATCACATCCGATGGGATTTGAGGAATGAGGTCTGCAAAGGCCGCGCTATCAACATCGAGAGTTTTCAAGTTTCGAGAATTGACCCCAATGATGCGTGGCTCAATATCCATCGCACTTTCAAGTTCTTGCGCAGTGTGAACTTCAATAAGAGATGCCATACCAAGCTCTGTTGCAAGATCATAAAAATCTTTCAATTGACTCTTAGAGAGTGCAGCAACGATAAGAAGAACGATATCTGCGCCATGTGCACGAGCTTCAAAGAATTGATATTCATCGACCATAAAATCTTTGCGAAGAACGGGAATCGAAATTCGCTTGCGCACTGCATCGAGATCTTCAAGGGAGCCACCGAAGCGACGACGTTCAGTCAGAACACTCACCGCAGCAGCTCCAGCCTCTTGATATTGCTCAGCTAAAGATGCTGGATCTGTGATGCTGGCAAGTGCCCCTTTGCTAGGTGATGAGCGCTTCACTTCTGCAATCACATTCATTTCATCGCGTGATAGGAATGTGTGAGCATCTAGCGCAGGAGCTGTCTGCTCCATGCGTTGATGTATCTGCGCCAATGGAAGTCGACGTGTTGCTAAATCTTCTCGAACTCCCTCGATAATTGAATCAAGGACGCTCACGATGGATCCTCGGTTGGATCAATCCCCTTATCCAGTGAACCCCATTGAGTTAACTTTCGTGGCGCTCTCTCATAGCGAGGTGAGAGTCGAACCCGACGACTTATGGCAATTGCCAACGCTGCAACAAAGATGAGTGAGATCGCGACTTTCATTTCGTTCCTCGACTTAACTCATTAGCGGCAGTAATTGCCCCTAACACGGCAGCTGCCTTGTTGAGAGTCTCTTCATTTTCAGATGCTGGGTCAGAGTCTGCAACAAGACCAGCACCTGCTTGAACATAGGCAACTCCCTTGTGAAGAAGTGCCGTGCGAATTGCGATGCACGCATCAATATTTCCCGTGAAGTCAAAGTATCCGATTGCACCACCATAGAGACCACGCCTTGTTGGTTCCAGAGTTTCGATAATCTCCATTGCGCGAGGCTTTGGTGCACCAGAGAGAGTTCCCGCAGGAAAGACTGAGAAGAGTGCATCAATCGGAGTTGAGTTCTTACCAAGTTTTCCAATAACGGTTGAGACAATATGCATCACGTGGGAGTAACGCTCAATATGCATAAAGTCGATGACTTCAACGCTGCCAGGTGCGCACACGCGCCCTAAATCATTGCGCCCAAGATCTACCAACATCAAATGTTCTGCACGCTCTTTCGGATCCGCAAGGAGTTCTTCACCAAGTCGAATATCTTCCTCGATAGATGCTGAACGGCGACGGGTTCCCGCAATGGGATGCACCATCACTTCAGTGCCTGTTACCTTCACAAGCGCTTCAGGGCTTGAACCCACCACTTCAATTCCATCTTCAAATCTAAAGAGATACATATATGGACTTGGATTATTTAAGCGAAGCATGCGATAAACATCGAGAGCATCTGCAGGACACGGCATTGAGAATCGCTGAGAAAGCACGATCTGGAATGCCTCTCCGGCACGAATCTCCTCTTTGGCAATCTCAACCTTTGACTTGAATTCTTCCTCAGTCATATTGCGATCAAATTGTGGAGCTTTCTTTGCTGGAATCTGCGATACATCTCCAGCAAGTGGAACGAGAAGTTCTGCCTGCATACGATCAAGACGAGAGACTGCATCTGCATAAGACTCATCAATGCGCTCATCAGAACCATCCCAGTTGATGGCATTTGCAATCAAAGTGATAGTTCCTTCGCTGTGATCCATAACCGCTAAATCACTTGTCAACATGAATGCAATTTCCGGTAGATCAATATCTTTTGTTGCGAGGTTTGAAATCTTTTCTAATCTGCGCACGGAGTCATAGCCCATATAGCCCACGAGTCCACCCGTGAGAGTGGGAAGGCCATCAATCTTGGGAGACTTCAAATGCGCCACAGTCTTACGTAACGCCTCAAGCGGATTCATTCCTTGCGGAACACCAGCAGGAGGTTTACCAAGCCACACAGCAACGCCATCTTTCTCAGTCAGCGTTGTCTGGCTATGCGCACCAATAAATGAATAGCGCGACCAGACTCCCCCATGCTCAGCCGATTCGAGCAGGAATGTGCCAGGTAGGTTCTTTGCTAACTTCTTATAGATATTAAGTGGGGTTTCACCATCTCCTAAGAGTTTGCGAAAGACAGGAATGACATTGTTGCTCTTGGCATATTCGCGAAATTCTGCAATCTTCATCGCGTCATCTCGATATTTCTATGAAAACACGAGCGATCACCTGTGTGACAGGCAGCCCCAGTCTGTTCAACTTTAAACAAAAGTGCATCGCCATCACAGTCGAGTGAGATTGAGTGCACTAACTGAGTGTTGCCCGATGTCGCACCCTTCTCCCAAAGTTCATTGCGAGAGCGCGACCAATATGTTGCACGGCCTGTGGCAAGAGTTGCAGCCATTGACTGCGAGTTCACATAGGCAAGCATCAAAACTTCACCTGAGTGAACATCCTGAGCGATTGCTGGAATCAGAGCAGTCGGATCTTTGAGAAGCGCAGATATCTCTGGGCTTAGGGCTTCGCTCATGTGCTTATTCTGCCTTAGACCGTATGCGCATTGCGCACCGAATAATTGTGGCTAGTGAGGTACTTCTTCACATCATCAATACGGTGGATTCCAAAGTGAAACACGCTCGCAGCAAGCAGAGCATCGGCTCCTGCATCCAGCGCTGATGCAAAATCTTCCAGAGTTCCTGCTCCACCACTTGCAATAAGTGGAACCTTAGAAACTGCGCGGACAGCTGTAATCATCCCAATGTCATACCCTGCACGAGTTCCATCTGCATCCATGGAGTTGAGCAGAATTTCACCCACGCCAAGAGCACACGCCTTTTCAACCCATGCAAGTGCATCCACGCCTGCGGAATCGCGTCCACCATGAGTTGTTACTTCAAAACCAGAATCAGTACGGGCGCGACGTGCATCAACAGAGAGCACAAGAACTTGTGAACCAAATCGATCTGCAATCTCAGCAATCAGTTCTGGTCGGGCAAGGGCAGCGGTATTAATCGAGACTTTATCTGCACCTGCTCGTAGCAAACGGTCAACATCTTCAACTGTGCGGATTCCACCACCAACTGTCAGAGGGATAAACACTTGTTCTGCAGTCTTTCGAACAACATCTAGCGTTGTTTCGCGTCCTGCAACACTTGCCGAAATATCAAGAAAGGTGAGTTCATCCGCACCTTCTCTGCCATAGAGCGCTGCCATCTCAACAGGGTCTCCTGCATCAACCAAATCTGTGAAGTTAACGCCCTTGACTACTCGACCATCGGTGACGTCAAGGCAGGGAATGATGCGGACAGAAAGGCTCATCGTCGTGTGAGCTCCAGAGCTTCTTGCAAACTGAAGGCTCCCGCATAAAGAGCTTTACCTACTATGGCACCTTCAACGCCACTGTTGTTCAGTGAAACAAGTGCTGCAATATCTTCCAGCGATGAAATACCGCCGGATGCCACAACAGGTTTGCGAGTCACAGCACAAACTTCTTTAAGCAATTCAATGTTGGGACCCTTGAGAGTTCCATCCTTTGTCACATCGGTAACGACATAACGAGCACAGCCATCTCGCTCAAGCCGTTCAATAGTTTCAAAGAGATCGCCACCTTCTTTTGTCCAACCGCGAGCTGCCAGAACATGGCCTCTGACATCAAGGCCCACCGCGATGCGATCACCAAATTCAGCAATTACTTTGGCTGTCCATTCAGGATTTTCAAGCGCTGCAGTTCCAAGATTGACTCTTTCGCATCCTGTAGCAAGTGCGCGTCGCAATGATTCGTCATCGCGAATACCACCTGATAGCTCGACCTTGATATCCAGCTTGCCCACTACTTCTGCAAGGAGTGCGCTATTTTCACCTCGACCAAATGCCGCATCAAGATCGACAAGGTGTAACCACTCAGCCCCTGCTGCTTGAAATTCAAGCGCAACTTCAAGCGGATTGCCATACGCGGTCTCAGCATCAAGTTCGCCTTGCACGAGTCTGACAGCGCGTCCATCTTTGACATCAACTGCAGGTAGTAGCTCTAGATAACTCATAACCCATCCACCCAATTCTTAATCAGTTGCAGACCCGCATCTCCTGATTTCTCTGGGTGAAATTGCGTTGCAGCAATAACTCCATCTTCAACTGCTGCAAGGAAATCTTCACCATGGTGAGACATCGTTGCGATAGCTCCCACCTTCTTCTTCACAGCGTATGAGTGCACAAAGTAGAAGGACTCATTTTCAATGCCCTTAAAGAGTGCGCTCCCGCTTCCTACAGAAACTGTATTCCACCCCATATGAGGAAGAATTGGAGCATCAAGTTTTTCTACCGTCGCATCCCACACTCCAACTCCATCGTGGTTTCCATGCTCAACACCATGTGAGAAGAGAATCTGCATTCCCACACAAATCCCCAGAGTAGGACGCTTTAAAGCAATTCTTTCGCGAACAAGTTGATCGCCACGAACTCCAGCAAGACCTTGCATGCATGCTGCAAATGCTCCAACT
>WLJF01000016.1 GCA_009701945.1 Actinomycetota bacterium | reverse complement strand
ATTGTGCGACCACGCAATGTGGGGAGCTTTTTCATAGGACCATCTGATACACGCGCTAACTCTTCTGCGGTATTCAGTATTTGAAGTGCTTCACCCTTACTTAAATCTGCTATTGATAGGAGATGGCGCATTATTTGCCACCTTCTTCCAGTGAAACCGCATCCACACCATCGAGTTCTGTGAATTGAACCTTGATGATTTGAGAAGGTGATGTCGGAAGGTTCTTGCCCACATAATCTGCCTTGATAGGCAGTTGGCGATGGCCGCGATCGACAAGGACTGCAAGTTGCACCGTCTTTGGGCGCCCAATTTCACCGAGTGCATCTAGGGCTGCGCGAATGGTGCGACCTGAGAAGAGAACATCATCGACAAGGATGACATTGCGATCTTCAACGCCAAGGGATGGAATGACTGTTGGCATGAGCGCACGCGGTGGGCGCATACGTAGATCATCACGGTGCAAGGTGATATCCAGAGTTCCTGATTGAACTGGCTTTCCCTCAATGGCCTCGATATTTGCAGCGATGCGAGCTGCAAGGTGAGCACCTCGTGTGGGAATGCCGAGAAGTGTGATCGAGTCTGAACCAGAGTTACGTTCAAGGATCTCGTGGGAAATGCGGGTAATAGCTCGTGCCATATCTGGCGCCGGCAGGGCAAGGCTCATGTAAATCTCCTTCCCCGCCTCGCAGGACGGGTCGTTAAAGGATGTTGGCGGATTCTAGCACCAAAGTTTGGCTCTCTGTGGATTGGCAGAACGCACGCATGCCAAGAGTGCCTAACCTCGCGCCATGAATAATGAGGTCACAATCGCGCAGGTCTCGGCCCGACTCCGGGCTATCCGCATCTCTCGCTCGCTCTCCCTGAGCGATGTAGAAGTATTAAGTAAGGGCGCACTGAAAGCGGTAGTCCTTGGCTCCTATGAACGTGGCGCCCGAACCCTGAGCGTTAAACGCGCAATCTCCATCGCAGCTCTCTATGACGTTCCTCTTTCGCAGCTTTTTACCGAAGTGCTTCCAGTAGAAGTCATATCAGCTGTACGCACAGTCATTGATTTGCGCGCAGTCAATCGCCGAGCTCTCGATGAATCTCATCCCCAGAACTCCCACTATCTCCTTCTCGCACGATTGGCCCAGAAACTCATTCGTTCTCGTCAAGATTGGAACGGAGAAGTCTTATCGATCAGGCATGCAGATCTTGAAACCATCTCAGTTCTCTTTGATCTACCCATTTCACAGGTATTGCTATGGTTAGAAAAGGAGAACTTATTGCTGAAGGTGCGACAGGGTTAGATTGCAATACTGTCTTTAATGGATGAAATACGGCCTAGAACACCGTGAATATAGCCTGCAGATTCATCTGTTGAGAGCTCTTTTGCAAGCGTGAGAGCTTCATCGATTGCGATGCCATCATCTAAATCAGCGCTCCAGACAATCTCATAAATTCCAAGACGCAAAATATTTCGATCCACCGCAGGAAGACGATCCATATCCCAGCCCTGGGCATAGGTAGAAATCAATTCATCAATCTTGCGCTTATTCTCTGTTACTCCTGCAATAAGAAGCTTTGTGAATTCTCGTATGGGACGGGCATCAGGACCTTCTTCGATGACATCACGAAGAGCTAAGAGATCTGCCGCAGAGGTGCTACGAATATCAGCCTCATAGAGTAAATCTAGAGTCTGCTTACGAGCCTTACTGCGAGCTGACACTAGTTGGCGCGACCCTGATATGAGCCATCACGTGTATCAACAAGAACAATCTCATCCTGCTTAATAAATAGCGGAACCTGAATCTGAATACCAGTTTCAACAGTTGCAGGCTTTGTTCCACCCGATGAACGATCTCCCTGAAGTCCTGGCTCTGTGTAGGTAATCTTGAGAGGAACAGATGCTGGTAGATCGATATAAAGAGGGTTGCCCTCATGGATTGCAACGATGGCTTCAGTATTTTCAAGCATGTAATTCGCTGCATCTCCAACCGTAGCTGCTGAGATATTCATCTGATCAAAGTTAACGTTATCCATAAATACGAAGTCATCGCCTTCCTTGTATAGGAAGTTCATTTCACGCTTTTCTAGAATTGCGATTTCAACTTTGACACCTGCGTTATATGTCTTATCAACAACTTTGCCTGTGAGTACTTGCTTAAGCTTTGTTCGCACGAATGCTGGGCCTTTTCCTGGCTTAACATGTTGGAATTCAACAACAGTCCATAACTGACCTTCAATATCAAGGGTCATGCCATTTTTAAGATCATTGGTTGTTGCCACGATAACTCCAGTTCATGCCTTCGCCAATCGAAGGTCAATAGAGCGCAGAGTTTACCGTATGTAATTAGGAGACTAATGCCTTGAGCGCAATGAGCGCTAAGACATAAGAATTCGGGCCAAATCCTCCGATGGTTCCGTTAGCCACCCCAGAAATCACAGATGTATGACGAAATTCTTCACGTGAAAGAGGATTTGAAAGATGAACCTCAATCAATGGGGCTTTCACCAATTCAGCTGCATCACGAATTGCATAGGAGTAATGAGTAAAAGCTGCAGGATTGATAATCACAGGAGTCTTTGTATCCGCCGCTTCATGAAGCCATCCGATGATCTCTGCCTCATCATTGCTCTGTCTGACATCTGCCTCAAAGCCATGAGTCTTTGCAGCGCTCTCGATATGGGCAACGAGTGCTGGATATGTCATATCCCCATAGATAGAGGAATCGCGAATATCAAGACGGCCGAGGTTGGGGCCGTTGAGTACTAGAACCTTCATGAGCTTAGCCTCTCATAAGCTGCAATCAGCTCGCTCTCAATTGGGTTCTCTAATCTCTGTGTCTTACCGATATCAGTGATCACTACAAATCGGAGTTCATTTCCACGGGTCTTCTTATCCAACTTCATTGCCGCCAAAAGTTCTGGCCACTCTGCGTCAGAGTATGAAACGGGAAGTCCAAGATTTGTAAGGGTCTTTATGTGAAGTGCACTTAGTTCTGGTGATATCAATTTCAGGCTCTCTGAGAGATAGGCGATAAATGCCATACCGATTGATACGCATTCGCCATGACGTAATGAATACTTCGAGAGTAGTTCAACCGCATGGCCAAATGTGTGTCCGTAATTGAGAATCTCACGATCAAAGCTCTCTCTGAAATCTCCAGAGACCACCTTGGCTTTCACAGCCACAGATCTCTCAATCAGCTCAACGGTGAGCTCACGTGATGCTCGAATATCTGAAAGATTCTTAGCTGCAAGTAGATCGAGGATTTCTCTATCGCTGATAAACCCACATTTAACAACTTCTGCCAAACCAGCTGCAAAATCTCGATCAGAGAGTGTCATCAGCCACGATGGATCAATCAATACTGCTAATGGTGAGTGGAAGGCCCCAATAAGGTTTTTTCCATAATCACTATTGATTCCTGTTTTTCCACCAATTGCAGCATCGACCATGCCAGCGATTGTTGTCGGAATTGCAATCCAATCCATTCCGCGAAGCCAGCTTGCAGCAAGGTAGCCGGAGAAATCTGTGACGGCTCCCCCGCCAATACCAACGATCAGATCTGCGCGAGTAAAGCCTGCTGCGCCCAACCAATTCCAAGCCTGTGCGAGAACTGCAGCTGACTTTCCAGCTTCTCCATCTGGGATCGGAAGATAGATGAATTCGCAGTCACCTGCCTGGAACTGCGGGATGTTGGCCTTCATCGATTCACTAAAAACTACTGCAACTCTGGTGCGGCCTTGAGCAAGATCACCCAACTCTTTGAGATAGTCGACATCTATTAAGACATCATACTCACGGTCGGCGCTCACATGAATCTTCTTCACTTGATCACCTCGAGAATCTCATCAACGATATCAATCTCTGTCTTTGTGTTCACATCGATGACTGTGTCAGCAATAGATTCATAAATAGGGCGCCTGGCCTCCATCAATGTTTGCCACTGACCACGTGGATTATGAAGTAGAAGCGGGCGATCGCGATTGAAACCAATTCGCGGAGCCACGGTTGCCAAAGAGATATCTAAGTAGATAACGGGAGAAGCTATAGCGCGAAGGGCTGATTGGGCATCGATAGAGATTGGAGCACCTCCGCCTAGAGCAAGCACTGTCCCATCACTGAGTAGCTCATCGCGCAGGACACCCTTTTCCAAAACGCGAAATGCTTCCTCGCCATCTTCAAGAAAGATATCTGACACAGTTCGCCCAGAATTCTCTTCGATGACTTGATCTGTATCCCTGAAAGGAATATCCAGGCGTTCTGCAACCAATTGCCCAATAGTTGTTTTCCCTGAGCCCATAGGGCCAATCAGAATGACACGAGGTGGCATCGTAATTACTTGAAGCGTAGATTCTTCATATAGGACTCATAATTGCGGCGCGTCTCCTGCACTGAATCTCCACCAAACTTCTCTAGTACCGCCTCTGCAAGGACAAGAGCTGCCATAGCTTCGGCGACAACTCCTGCAGCAGGTACAGCGCAGACATCAGAGCGTTGATTAATTGCCTTTGCAGCCTCACCAGTCTTCACATCAATGGTGTCTAGTGCTTTTGGAACAGTTGAGATTGGTTTCATTGCAACCGATACGCGCAAAATTTCACCGTTCGACATTCCGCCTTCAGTTCCGCCAGCGCGATCTGTGCGGCGATGAATTGCTCCATCTGAACCGCGCTCAATTTCATCATGGGCTATTGATCCACGTCGCGTTGCAGTTCTGAAACCGTCACCGATTTCCACGCCCTTAATTGCTTGAATACCCATCATGGCGCCGGCCAATCGTGCGTCCAGACGTCGATCCCAATGGACATGTGAACCCAATCCGGGAGGCAAGTTATATGCCAAGACTTCACACACTCCACCGAGAGTGTCCCCGTCAGAATGAGCTGCTTCAATCTCCATAATCATTGCAGCACTCGTTGCAGGATCAGAGCAACGAACAGGATCATCGTCAATTCTCTTCATATCACCTGCAAGCGGTAGCTCATATGAATCTGGAATTCGCACCGACCCAATGGAGACAACATGGCTCAAGATCGTAATTCCTACTGATTGTTCTAAGAATTTACGAGCGATAGCACCGAGTGCAACACGAGCTGCAGTTTCACGAGCACTAGCACGCTCCAGAATAGGGCGAGCATCGTCAAAATCATATTTTTGCATTCCTACTAGATCAGCATGACCTGGGCGGGGACGAGATAGCGGAGCATTGCGCGCAAGATTTTCAATTTCATCTGCAGGAACTGGATCGGCCGACATTACCTTTTCCCACTTTGGCCACTCGCTATTTCCTACTTGCACTGAGATAGGTCCACCTTGAGTTATGCCTAGTCGCACTCCTCCAAGAATCGTGACCTTATCCGCTTCAAAGTTCTGTCTTGCTCCACGACCAACGCCAAGGCGTCGTCTTGCTAAGTGGAAATCAATATCTGCAGTCGTGATCTCAACATGAGCTGGCATGCCTTCGATAATTGCCGATAGGGCTTGGCCATGTGATTCACCTGCTGTAATCCAACGCATGTGCATATTCTGGCAGATAGAGCGTGATTCTCGCGTCTCATTAGAGGATGCCTAATGGATGCATTGCGAGAACTGCGCCACACAATGCTGGGGCGAAGGCAATATCTCCTGTGAAAGAGCGGGTTCGTAAGTAATGGATAGAAATCGAGATCATCGCACCAACACAAACCATCGCCAGATAGTCCACAACATGCGAGCCTCCCAGGAGAAAATTCACAATGACGATCACTAATTTCACATCACCAAATCCGCAGCCAGATGCTTTCTGAAAAATTAGGGTGAAGAGAATGCTCATGATGAAGAAGATCAACTCAAATCGCGGATGCGAAGTGGCAAAAGCCAAAATCAATAGAGCGATTAGACAATAGTTGGGAATTCGTTTGTGGCGGATATCAATCACCGAAATGATCACTAGTAGAGCAAGAATCACTCACGAACGATAGTGAGTGTTGCAGAGAGTCAGATGAGGGTGTGGATTACCGAGTTGATTTTCGAAGCACATCACGCAAATGAGTAGCTAGCGCTTCTCGGTCGAACTCAATATCTAACACTAAAGCAAGCTGATCCAATCCTTGATACATCAATAGTTCTAGTCCATTAATCACAGTACCGCCACAATCACTCCATCGTTGGGCTAGTTCAGTGGGCCAAGGTTTATAGATCACATCAAAGAAAGTCGCGTTGATTCCAGGATTAACTGAGCTGGCAAGAAGATCTGCAGCACCTGCTGGAGTTGTATTTACCACCAAGTCATATTGAGTGAAATCAATGTCTGAAGACCAACGATGATATTCAAAGTGTGAATGAGAAATTGCAGATTCAAGGGCTTCTTGCCTAAGGCTTGAACGCCCCAGCACATGAATATTTTTGGCGACGGAATCAAGTGAACCTGTCACAGCGCGAGCAGTTCCCCCTGCTCCCAAGATAAGAACAGATTCAATCTCATTGATGCCTGCATGTCCAAGAGCTGCAACGAATCCGCTTCCGTCCGTGCTACTAATTGACCACTTGTCATTTCTCTTGATCAGCGTATTTCCAGATTGAATTCTCTGTGTCAACGCATCAGCATCAAATCCAAGACCTAGTACTTCCTCTTTCAGGGGCATGGTCAACGAGAGGTAATCAAACTCAGACGAACGCGTTTGGAGAAACTTCGCTAACGCCCCAGATTCGACCTTGATCGCTGAGTAATCGCCTTCAATGCCAAGGAATGCAAAGGCAGCCTTATGCAGGACGGGTGAGAGTGAGTGCGAAATGGGAGATCCCAAAACCGCTCCAGTAATCACTTCTTGCTCCTAAATTTCCCAGCTCGTAAATTCTTCTTGTATTCAATTTTCCAGTTATTGAATTGATCGATATCACTTGTGAAGCGAGTATCAGACGGTGCCACAGTAATGAAATATAGCCAATCTCCTTGAATTGGGTTAACCGCAGCCACTAAAGCGTCCGCACCAGGGTTATTGATTGGTCCAGGTGGCAATCCATATCGCTTATAGGTGTTGTATGGGGATTTGATAAGCGTGGACTGTGTGCTGAGGAAGACACTTCCCCGTGTTTTCTTCACATAGTGAACTGTCGAATCAAATTGCAACGGCATCCCCTTAGTAAGGCGATTGCGAATTACTTGTGAAATCTTGGCAAAATCTTTCGTATCGCCTTCGGCTTGAATGAGAGAGGCGATAATCAGGAGTTGTTGTGGTGTGAACTTCTCCTTCGATGTGTAGAAACCAGCCTTTTGCATCTCAGCCTCTGCCCGATTGACCATGCTCTGCATCGCAGGCGTTGCAAGGGTTCCATCTTCAAAACTGTATTGAGCAGGAAAGAGAAGTCCTTCTAATGTGGTGAAACCCTTTGGCTTTGAAACATTCTTGATTGCACCTGCAACATCTGCCACAGACATTTTTGCTGTGTAGAACTGCGGGATGATTTCTGAGAGCCAGGCTCCCTCGAAGATGTTGATCAATCCTGTGATGCGGGAGGAGTCGAGTAATTGATCAAGTGCCTGTGTTGCACAGATTCCAACATCGATACTGTGATTGCCTGGAGCGACCTTCTGTGATCGCTCATCTCCCACAGCAACCCTGAAGTAAGCCTGTGCTGATTTAACTACCCCTGCTGAAGCAAGAGATTGTGCAATAGATGAGCCAGACTCCCCCGCATCAATCTTGATATTCACTTTCGAATCAGATGAATTACCACATGCGAAATCTGGAGCTGAAGACCCAGGAATTCGCACTAAGTGAAGTGAAAATGTGAGAGCAGCAACTAGCGCTAGTGCTGTTGCAATTCTGAAGAAAGAAGAGTTATGCCAGATTTTCACTGAGCAGCCCTTGCTCCAGAATTGCCACGGCAGCCATTGCATCAATCAGCGCCTTGGAATCACGCGAAGTAACACCTGCCTCTTTCAACTTCTTCTGCGCGCTCACCGTAGACAGACGTTCATCAACTAGAACGATAGGAAGGGATGTCACTGAAGTGAGTGAGGCAACGAAACCCTCAACTTTCTCCGCGCTCTCACCCTTAGAACCTGACATGTTGACCGGCAATCCCACGAATATTCGAATCGGTTCATGTTCAGCAAGTAGGGATGAAACCTTCTCTAGGAAATTCTTATCCCTGCTCTCTAGGACGCACAACGGGGAAGAGAGGATTCCATCAGGATCGCAGAGCGCGACACCCGTGCGCACATCACCATAATCGAATGCGATGCGTCGTCCTCGCTGCGTCATTTACTTTCCAGAGATTGAATCAGAGATAGCTGAAAGCGCGGCTTGAGATTTGGAAGAATCAGTTCCTCCACCTTGAGCGAAATCATCTTTACCGCCACCGCCGCCACCAAGAATCATTGAACCAATCTTCACTAGTGCGCCAGCTTTTAAGCCTGTGGTCTTTGCCGCGTCACTCACAGCTACAACAAGAACTGGCTTTCCATCATTAGAGCTAATCAAAGCAACTGCCGACTGTGAGGCTCGAGACTTCAAATCTATAGCAATTTTACGAAGATCATCGCCAGTGATTCCATCAGGAAGTACCGCCGTAATAGTCGTTGTGCCATTGAGTACTTGCGCAGTATCTGCCAAAGCACCAATTTGTCCCATCGCCTGCGCTGAACGAACTCCTGCAAGCTCCTTCTCAATATCCTTAATTTTCGCGAGCAGATCCGAGATTCGTTCAGGTAATTCCTCAGTGCGGGCACCCTTGATGATTTCTGTTAGCGAATTCAAGAGAATATGTTCACGTGCAAGGAATTTGTATGCGTCAACACCAACGAGTGCTTCAACGCGGCGAACACCTGCCCCAACGGAGGATTCACTCAGGAGTTTCACAACGCCAAGTTGGCCTGAGCGCTCAACGTGGGTGCCACCACATAATTCACGAGCCCAATCTCCAACACTTACCACGCGCACTTGATCGCCATACTT
>WLJF01000015.1 GCA_009701945.1 Actinomycetota bacterium | reverse complement strand
TGCAAATGTCTTCCACTTCATCGATGGTTCAACACCGCGCACAATGACGAAGTCATGATCAATCTCAGGCGTGCGCAATCCAAATACTTGAGTTCCAGGCCATGTCAGACTTCTAATGTGTGAATCATCGACATAGACAGTGGGGCGATTTACTTGAAAATCATAGAAGTCTTCGGGATCCACATCAGCGATCAGTTCTGGAACGACATCGGTTGAAGAATCAGTCCACGATGCAAGAAGATGCGATGCAGCCCCTGTTGCAGCTTCTCCTGCATCATTCCAGCCTGAAAATGCGATAACCATGACAGGTGAACGAAGACTAGGTATCTGATGAATCTCCACATCGACACCTTACGGTAACCTCAGCGCCGTGACGAGCGGAAATGGACCTCAAGACCTCAACGAAGGCTTGCTTCGTCGCGCCCTCGCATCTCGCACAGTAATCGCCGATGGGGCTATGGGAACAATGCTGCAGGCAGCTGACCCATCTCTAGACGATTTTCAAAATCATGAAGGCTGTAATGAGATTCTCAACATCACCCGCCCCGATCTCGTGCGTTCGGTGCACGATGCCTATCTCGCTGTTGGGGTCGATGCCATCGAGACAAATACCTTCGGTGCTAACTGGGCAAACTTGGCTGAATATGGAATTGAAGATCGCATCTACGAACTTGCCTTCGCAGGCGCAAAGATTGCACGTGAGGCAGCTGATGCTTTCAGTACCCCTGACAAACCACGCTTTGTCTTAGGTTCACTTGGGCCAGGCACAAAATTGCCAAGCCTAGGTCATACCACATACACGCATCTGAAAGAGGCTTACTACACGGCATCGAAAGGACTCGTTGATTCAGGTGCTGATGCACTTCTCATTGAAACTACTCAGGACTTGTTGCAAGCAAAGGCTGCGGTAAACGGTGCACGACAAGCTGTCACTGAGTCCAATCGTGATGTGATGGTGATTGCCCAAGTCACCGTCGAGACAACTGGAACGATGTTGCTTGGCTCTGAAATCGGTGCAGCTCTGAACGCACTCGAACCTCTAAATATCGATCTCATCGGTCTTAACTGCGCAACTGGTCCAGCTGAAATGTCAGAACACCTTAGATACCTTTCTAAGAACTCCACGTGCGCAATCTCGGTAATGCCGAACGCCGGACTTCCTATCTTGGGTGCAAAGGGGGCTGAATATCCACTTGGACCCGAGGAGTTGGCCACAGCTCTTGAGACTTTTGTTAACGACTACGGAATCTCACTTATTGGTGGATGTTGTGGAACGACACCAGAACACCTTGCAGCGGTAGTTAATCGTCTTGATCGCCACGCAATTAAGGTAAGAAAGCCAGAGCTAGATCCCGGTGCTTCCTCGCTCTATCAATACGTTCCCTTCAGACAAGACAAGACCTATCTTGCAATTGGTGAGCGCACCAATGCAAATGGTTCACGTGCGTTTCGCGACGCACTCGTTGCTGAAGATTGGGCAACATGTGTTGAAATTGCTCGAGATCAGATCCGCGATGGAGCTCATATGCTCGATCTCTCTGTCGATTATGTTGGCCGCGATGGAGCGCGCGATATGTATGAAATTGCCTCTCGTTTTGCAACAGCTTCAACTCTTCCCATTGTTCTAGATTCGACAGAACCTGCTGTCATCAAGGCAGGTCTTGAAGCTTTAGGTGGTCGCTGCGTTATCAACTCAGTGAACTATGAAGATGGCGATGGACCCACTTCTCGTTTTGCTCGGATCATGCCTCTTGTGCAGGAACACGGCGCCTCAGTTGTTGCGCTGACGATTGATGAAGAAGGTCAGGCACGAACTGCAGAATGGAAACTTCGAGTATCACGTCGCCTCATTAAGGATTTGACTGAGAACTGGAATATGAACGTCGGAGATATCTTGATTGATACTCTGACTTTTCCCATCGCAACAGGGCAGGAAGAGACGCGTCGCGATGGAATCGAAACAATTAGCGCAATCAAAACGCTTAAGACTGAGTATCCAGGCGTTCAGACAACCCTTGGTGTAAGTAACGTTTCATTCGGTCTCAATCCCGCAGCACGCGTAGTACTTAACTCAGTGTTCCTTCACGAATGCGTCGCAGCCGGTCTAGATTCAGCAATTGTTCATCCATCAAAGATTATGCCGATGGCACGTATTGAAGCGCGACAGAAAGAGGTCGCACTCGACCTGATTTATGACCGCCGAACCTACGATGGCGAGAATTGCACCTACGATCCTTTGCAAGAATTCCTTCAGCTCTTTGAAGGAGTTGAACTTGCAGCATCACGCAATATTCGTGCATCAGAGCTTGCCGCTCTTCCATTACGTCAGCGCCTTGAGCGCCGCATTATCGATGGTGAGAAAGTTGGCCTGACCGATGATCTCGATACTGCGATGGCTGAAGGCATCACACCGCTAGCAATCATCAATGAGCATCTTCTAGAAGGTATGAAGGTAGTAGGTGAGCTCTTTGGTAAGGGCGAGATGCAACTTCCGTTCGTTCTCCAGAGTGCTGAAGTAATGAAATCAGCTGTCGCATACCTTGAACCACATATGGAAAAGACTGGTGATGCTGGGCGCGGTCGCATGTTGCTAGCAACCGTAAAGGGCGATGTCCACGATATTGGTAAGAATCTCGTTGACATCATTCTCTCCAACAACGGCTACCAAGTAGTCAATATTGGAATTAAGCAGACAATCAATCAGATTATCGATGCAGCCCTTGAAAATGAAGTGGACGCAATCGGAATGTCTGGACTCTTGGTGAAATCAACCGTCATCATGAAAGAGAACTTAGAAGAGATTACATCTCGGGGGTTATCTGACAAATGGCCTGTAG
The DNA here is from genome assembly GCA_009701945.1 of Actinomycetota bacterium. GTDB lineage: Bacteria > Actinomycetota > Actinomycetes > Nanopelagicales > Nanopelagicaceae > Planktophila. The sequence continues at coordinate 6,652 of WLJF01000015.1, read as the reverse complement.
TTCTTGGTGGAGCAGCGCTGACTCGTGCATATGTTGAACAAGATCTCGCGGCAATATTTCCCGGTGAAGTTCGTTATGCACGCGATGCCTTTGAAGGTCTTCGCCTGATGGATGCCATCATGGCGGTTAAACGTGGTGATGAAGGTGCAGAACTGCCGGCGCTTCGCGAACGCAAGGTAAAGGCTGTATCGCGCAAAGATGAGGTTCGTCCTCTCGATACCGTGCGCAGTGATGTCGCACTCGATGTTGGCATTCCAAAAGCACCGTTCTTTGGCTCACGTATTGTGAAAGGTATTCCTCTTGCAGATTACGTAGGAATGCTTGATGAACGCGCCCTCTTTATGGGCCAGTGGGGTCTCAAGGGGGCTCGCGGAGAATTCGAAGCGATGGCTGAAACAGAAGGTCGTCCACGTCTTCGCAAACTTCTTAATGAAGTCCAATCCAATGGATGGTTAGAAGCTGCCGTTGTCTATGGCTATTTCCCGTGCGTTTCAGATGGCAATGATCTAATCATCTTGCATCATGAAGGACCAGATGCTGGAAAAGAGAGAACGCGATTCTCATTCCCACGACAATCTCGTGATCGCAGACTGTGTCTTGCAGACTTCTTCGCATCCAAAGAGTCAGGAAAGACGGATGTCGTTGCCTTCCACGTTGTCACTATGGGAAACACGGTAAGTAAAGCCGCCAATGAACTCTTTGCAGCAGATGCATATAGAGATTACCTAGAACTTCATGGTCTATCTGTTCAACTCACTGAGGCACTTGCTGAGCATTGGCATGCCCGTATTCGTGAAGAGATGGCTGTTCGCGGTGATGATTCACCGGATCTGCAAGGAATCTTGGATCAGGGCTATCGCGGATCACGCTACTCATTTGGTTATCCAGCATGTCCTGATATCGAACAGCAAACTCAGCTCTGTGAGCTCCTAGAGCCAGGACGTATAGGCGTTGAACTGTCTGAGGAATTCCAGCTCCATCCTGAGCAGTCAACCTCTGCAATTATCGTGCACCACCCAGAGGCTAAATACTTCAACGCCAATTGAGTCTTCCGCTTAATTATGAGCTGGGCAGATTGCTTTAAAGAAACACCAATCACATAGACGTGACTTCTTCGTGGGAAAGTCATTCTGCTCAATCGCGGTGAGGATTTCGGCGCCAATATTCTTAAGAATCTTCTCTGTCGATTTCAATTGTGCTTCATTTGGTTCACTCTTAACAATCTTTGAATCGCCTAAATAGATCAGTTGAAGAAGGCGGGGGAGTACTCCTTCGTTCTGCCAATAGAGCAGTGCATAGACGCGAAGCTGAAAGAGTGCTTTCTCTTCCCACCCTGGCTTAGGTGATTTGCCTGTCTTGTAATCAACGATGCGAACTTCGCCAGTGGGTGCAATATCGAGGCGATCAACATAACCGTGTAGGTAAATCTCATCCGAGATATCTCGCTCGAGATGAATTTCACGATAGGTGGACTCAAAAGTCGATGGCTTTTCCAGTGAGAAGTAATTGGTCAACAGTGATTGAGCGCGATCAAACCACTCCTTTTCATCAAGTACTAGAGCTGCAAGCTCTGGTGTTCTCTCTAATTGAGCGCTCCATTTCTGTGGCAATAGCTCAATGGCTGATTCAAAGGTGCGAGATTGAGCAGGCAGTTCGAAGAGATCCTCAAGAACCGCGTGAATCAACTTGCCTCGCTCAGCATCAATACTGGGAGGTTCAGGGAGTTGGTCGATAGCTCGATATTTATAGAGCTGAGGGCAGTTAGTGAAATCGTTCATGCGACTTGGGGACAGGCGTAACGGTTCCATCACGCAGACGATACAGCGCAGTGCCGACACGAGGTCGACTTTCACCTAAGATGCCCATGTGTCTAATCCAGGATATTTCAAAGCCGGCGATCGCATTCAGTTGACCGATCCCAAAGGCAAGCTCTATAGCTTCACGATTACACCTGGAAAAGAGTGGCATACCCATAAAGGTTGGATTACTCACGATGATTTGATTGGTCTTCCTGAAGGCTCAGTTGTCAGCACTACTGCAGGATTGAAATTCACAGCATTCATTCCACTCTTAGCTGATTACGTGCTCTCAATGCCACGAGGCGCGACCATTGTCTATCCAAAAGATGCAGCAATGATTGTTGGCGTTGCCGATATCTATCCGGGTGCACGAGTACTGGAAGCGGGTGTTGGAAGTGGAGCACTTACTCTCTCACTACTGCGTGCAGTAGGTTCCGAAGGTTCGGTTCATTCAGTTGAAAGACGCCAGGATTTTGCCGATAACGCAACGGCCAACATTACAAATTACTTTGGTACTTCTCCCGCAAACTGGAGTCTTGCGGTTGGCTCAGTACAGGAGCAAGAATTCACAACGCCATTCGATCGAGTAATTCTTGACATGCTTGCTCCATGGGAATGTGTGGAGATGGCTGCAAAGGTTCTTCGACCGGGCGGAGTATTTCTTGCCTATGTGGCAACAACCACGCAACTTTCAGCCACAGCTGAAGCGCTCAAAGAAGATGGTCATTTCACAGAGCCTGAGAGTTCAGAGACAATCGTTCGAGGTTGGCATCATGAAGGACTTGCAGTTCGACCACAGCAGCGCATGATCGGTCACACAGGATTCCTCATTCAAAGTCGCAGAATGGCACCAGGTGTTGATGTGTTAGCTCGTCGTCGCCGTCCTGCAAAAGGTGCATACGGTGTCGCGGAAGAGTGAGCGCTTAGTCAATCTCACCATCGCACTCTTGGCCACAAAGCGTTGGGTAACAAAGTCTGCAATCTTCACTTCAGTCGATGGCTATGAAGGTGAGCCTGAAGCGATGGAACGTATGTTTGAACGCGATAAGGATGATCTGCGCAATCTTGGAATCATTATTGAAGTGGGATCTTTTGATCCACTCTTTGAAGACGAGGTTGGTTATCGCATCAGACCTGAGAGTTACCAAGCAGACCTAGCCTCAATTACTCCTCGTGAACTTTCACTTATTTCACTTGCAACTCAGGCCTGGCAAGGTGCGGTACTTAACTCATCGGCACTTTCAGCTCTCGTTAAATTGAAGTCTCTTGGAATTGATTCAGACTTTGATTCAATACCTGCAATGACACCCGTTGCACATATCTCTGATGAGAATTTTGCTGCAGTTATTGATGCCATAGCCGAGCGACGAGTTATCTCATTCAACTATCTCAACATTGATTTCGCGTCGAAAAGCAGAGTTATTGAGCCCTATGGCGCAGGAACAAAGGGTGGATTTTGGTATGTCGCTGGACAAGATCTTGATAAGAAGGCGCTGCGACTCTTTCGGTTAGACCGATTTGATTCAGAGGTCAAAACTCAGGGGAAAGCCGCTTCATACCGAATCCCCGAAGATTTCGTTATGGCGCAAGCGCTATCTACTCCTGAAAAGACACAGTCTGCGCAAGTAAAAGTTCGCAGGGATAAGGCACATGCCCTGAGAATACGAGCTACCACCATTGAAGAAGGTGATGAATGGACAACGCTTTCAATTCCATACCTTCATGAATCTGAACTAGTCAGCGATGTTCTATGGCATGGCGATGATGCGTTCATTATTTCGCCCGATAGTGCCCGAGCATCTGCGATTAAGGCTTTGACGAAGATTGCACATGCCCATGGTTAAGAAGACAACACCAACCGAGAAGGCTGCGAGGATGCTTGATCTCGTCCCATTTATCTCCAGCCACCAGGGGATTGCGACAACAGAGTTAGCGGCAGAATTCGGAATCTCAGTGGAAGAATTGTTAAGTGACCTCAATTCACTATGGATGTGTGGCGATAACCGCTTTGATTTGATTGATCTCCAATTTGAATCCGGTTATGTGACAATCCGAAATGCACAGACTCTCAATCGCATTCGCTCCCTATCTCAACAGGAGATAGTCGCTGTGCTTTTAGGACTGGACCTCATTGGCAAGGATCTCCCTGAAGATAGAGAAGACTTGAAAGGCGATATTGAAGATTTGCGAACTAAATTGGGATCAGAGATCGCCAGAATCGTAGATGCATCTCCTGCGCAAGATAGCCAGATTAATTCACTCATATCTCAAGCGTTGGAAGGAAAGCGTCGATTGGCAATTACCTACTATTCACCGACAGATGATCAGGTGAGCATTCGTGAGATAACACCGTTGCAACTGACAACATCTGAGAATCGAGACTTTCTCATAGCATTCTGCGAGAGCGCAGGCGGGCAACGCACTTTTAGAGTTGACCGTATTCAAAGTGCCACTCTTCTTGAATCTCCAGCATCGCAAATCCCGACATCTTCAACCGACGATATTCGAACAGTTGCCACGGTCAAGATCTCAGAGAACATTCGAAGATGCCGTGAATCACTGGGAGCTTTTATCAGTGGAGCTGGGCCAACGGTTCAGGTTTCGACCTATAGCGATGGCTGGTTATCACGAACTGTGATGTCGGCAGCCGGGGCGATGGAGGTCACTTCCTCAGCAAAGATTCGAGAAGGCATCGCCATCTTGGCTGGAAAGACCCTCGACCTATATCGCTGATTTTCACCCTTTGCGATACTGTTACGCCATGTTTTTACGCGAACCAAGCCACATTCTCCTTCTTCTGCTCGTTCTCGTCGTCCTCTTCGGAGCTAAGCGACTTCCTGACTCAGCTCGATCACTTGGCAAGTCAATGCGCATCTTCAAGGGCGAGATGAAAGAGATGAAGGAAGAATCAAAGGATCCTGATAAAGGATCAGCTGAAAAGTAATTTCTATGGCGGCCACCTCCGGCGGTCGTATGCCGCTCTTAGAACATTTCCGAGAACTACGTAATCGAGTAGTTAAATCGGCCCTTGTTATCATCATTGGTTCAGTAATTGGTTGGTTTTTCTATAATCCCATCATCACCAAACTTGCTGAGCCAGTATGTGATCTCCGCGCTGCGCAGGAGAGTGGGGCTGCAAGTTGTGGTTCTCTCTACATCAGCGGTGTTCTAGGTCCTCTAAACCTGCAAATCAAAGTTGCCATACTGAGTGGAATCATTCTCATGGCACCTCTATGGCTCTATCAATTGTGGGCATTTATCGCACCAGCTCTGCATCGCCGCGAAAAGAGAAATTCGATTCTCTTCTTCATCGCTGCAACTCCATTCTTTGCAGCTGGTGCCTACCTCGGTTACACAATCTTGCCTGTTGCAGTCAAAGTTTTGTTCGGATTCACGCCAACATCTCTTGCCAACTTAGTGAAGTTTGATGACTATTTGGATTTCGTCCTTCGCGTGATTCTGCTTTTCGGAATTGCCTTCGAGCTGCCCGTCTTCCTGGTGACATTTAACTTGATTGGCTTCTTGTCAGGTCTTGCGATTTTGAAGCCATGGCGCATCTGGGTCTTTGGAATTTGTCTCTTTGTGGCTGGCTTTACTCCCAGTGCCGACCCGCTCTCAATGCTCGCACTTGCCGTTCCTCTGATTCTTCTCTATCTACTAGCTGGAGCGATTGCACTCCTAAACGATCGCCGAAGAGATCGTAAATTTCAAAACTCACTTCTCGATGAAAGTCTCTGATGTGGGCAATAGCGATCAATCCAACCTCAGGACACGGTAAAGGCGCCTCGTTTGGACAATTGGTCGTCGAATACTTTGCTCGACATAAGATTGCATACCAAATCTTTTCTGGAGATAGTGCAGAGCGCCTCCGTAAAGATTTAGATTCAGAACTTGAGGCGAATTCATACGAGGGTGTCATCAGTGTTGGTGGAGATGGCCTAGCTCATTTGATACTTCAACTCTGTGTTCCACGTCAGATTCCATTCGCGGTGATGCCAGCTGGCACAGGAAATGACATTGTGCGAACACTTGGCTGGTCACTCGATGATATTGAAAGTTATCTTGATCGAGTAACAAGCACAGAGGCGGCTCCTATTGATTTGGGAAATGTTGATTCTGAATGGTTTGCTGCCATTCTCTCCACTGGTTTTGATTCCATAGTAAATGAAAGGGCTAATGCACTTTCCTGGCCCAAGGGACCTCAGCGTTACAACGTGGCAATCGCACTTGAACTTCCACAATTTAGGCCCCTTGAATATGAAATTACCCTCGATACGCATTCAATTACGACTAAGGCCATGTTGATTGCAATCGGTAATGGTCGCTCATACGGGGGAGGGATGTATGTCTGTCCTCAGGCGCAGATGAACGATGGTCTTTTCGATGTCATGATCCTTGAACCAGTCTCCAAAATTGAATTCCTGAAGGTATTTCCGAAGGTGTATTCGGGTTCTCACATTACCCATCCACAAGTAAAGATGTTCCGCACTCAAAAAATTTCCATAGTTGCAGATGCGATTGCATATGCAGATGGAGAGCGCATTGGCCCAGCTCCAATATCGGCTGAATGTGTATCAAATGCAGGATTGACGTGGGCGCTATGACGACCCCAGCTGAGCGTTTTGTCGCTGCGAAAAAACGTGGTCAACATCCATTAACTATTGAATTTATCGAACAATTTGATTTTGGTTTTGATGACTTTCAAATCTTGGCCTGTCAGGCAGTTGAAGATGGCAAAGGTGTCCTTGTCGCAGCTCCTACTGGTGCGGGTAAAACTGTCGTTGGTGAATTTGCAGCCTTTAGCGCACTTGCTCAAGGAAAGAAGTGTTTCTATACAACACCGATTAAGGCGC
>WLJF01000014.1 GCA_009701945.1 Actinomycetota bacterium | reverse complement strand
TGGTTCGGTTGTATACGAATGGATGGGCAGAAGTTCGAGAGCGGTCACACCGAGATGTTTAAGGTGTGCAATCGTGCTGGGATGGCCCAGTGCCTTATAGGTACCACGTTCCTCAACAGGAATTTCAGGATTCTTCGCAGTCAGTCCCTGCACATGCGCTTCGTAGATAACTTCTTGCGTCCATGAATAGATTGGACGACTGAGATCGCGTGCGCGGTAATCGGTGACTACGGAATACGGAACAAACCCTGCGCTATCGCGATCATCGCGAATCGATGTATCGCCCACACCTGTTCCATCTTCGCTGACATGTCCGAAGATCTGCGGAACATACTGAACTCGTCCATCGAGCTTATGAGCGTAAGGATCGATCAATAACTTTGCGGCATTAAATCGAGAACCATGTTCAGGCGCCCATGTGCCATAGACGCGATAGCCATAGCGTTGACCGGCACGAACCCCGGCAAGGTAACCGTGCCAGATCGGCCCATTTCGGTGTGAGAGCGCAAAACGGGTTTCAACCAACTTGCCATTGACTTCATTAAAGAGGCAGAGCTCGACGGCAGTTGCAGCGTTGGTCCAGAGCGCGAAGTTGCAGCCGCCGTCTGTGAGGGTGGCGCCGAGGGTTCGCGGATCTGCTGGAAGCACGGGGTTATCTTGCCGTGCCTGCGCGAGATGGGCTGGACATCGTTGTGAAATAGGCTACTGGTCAGTAACATACCCGTCATGAAGATAGCAGTGTGCGTAAAGCAGGTCCCCGATTCATGGGCTGAGAAGAAGATGGTCAATGGACTCCTCGATCGCGAGAACGTTGATGCAGTTCTTAATGACCTCGATGAATATGCCGTTGAAGAAGCCCTTCGCATCGCAGAAGCACATGGCGGCAATGAAGAAGGTGGAGCACACACAGTCACAGTTATTTCTATGGGACCAGATCGCGCAACGGAGGCAGTGCGCAAAGCGCTCTCCATGGGTGCAAACGATGCAATCTTGGTCAGCGATAGCGCACTGGCAGGCTCTGATGCGCTCGCAACGTCAGCAATCCTTGCCAAGGTTATTGCTGATGGGGGATATGACCTTGTTATCTGTGGAACTGAATCTACCGATGCTCGTATGAGCGTTGTGCCGGCGATGTTGAGCGCTCGCCTTGGCTGGGCGCAACTGACTTTTGCATCTAAAGTCACTGTAGATCCTGCAGGAAAAGTTTCTATTACTCGCGTCACCGAAGCTGGCGTTGACGAAATCTCTGCAGCATTTCCTGCAGTCATCAGCGTTGTTGAAAAAATTAATGAGCCTCGCTACCCATCCTTTAAAGGAATCATGGCTGCTAAGAAGAAGGTTATTGATCAAAAAGATTTAGCTGCAGTGGGCGCATCAGCGCAGAGCGCATGGTCGCAAGTCAATGATGCAACGCCACGTCCTGCACGTGCAGCCGGTGTCAAAGTCACCGATGAAGGCAATGGCGGCCAAGACCTTGTCAACTTCCTAGCAGAGAAGAAGTTGATATGAGCACCGTATTAATCCTGGCTGATTTCTCAAGCGATAAGGCCACCAAGACCACTGCAGAACTTGCAACAGCTGGCGCTCGAATTGGCTCTGTCACCGCAGTAGTTCTAGCAGGTAGTGGAAAAGGTGCAGCACTAGCTGCAACCGTGAATCAAGGACCTATTGCAAACGTTCTTGTTGTTGAATCTGATGACTTTGCATCCCACGGTGTTGCGGCATCTGCTGATGCACTTGCAAGCCTTGTGAAAGAGAAATCCCCTGCTGCCGTTCTGATCGCATCTCATGCATTTGGAAAGGAAGTTGCAGCTCGCGTTGCAGTACTGACTGAATCTGGAATCATCACAGATGCAGTCGATGTTGCAGCCGATTGCACAGCAACTCAGCTTGTCTTTGGTGGATCAACGACTGTGCACTCTAAGGTCTCACATGGCGTTGCGATCATTACTGTCCGACCTAATAGCGTTGAGGCAGATTTATCTGCATCATCTCCTGCAATTACTAATGGCACAGCGACAATTGGAAGTGATGCAAAGAAAGCAACCATTTCTTCATCACAACCACCTGTAAAGGGCGGACGACCAGAACTGACTGAGGCAAATATTGTTGTTTCAGGTGGACGTGGAACTGATGGAAACTTTGCACCCGTTGAAGCATTTGCCGATTCACTCGGTGCTGCAGTTGGTGCATCACGCGCAGCAACTGATGCTGGTTGGTATCCACATTCACATCAAGTTGGTCAGACAGGAAAGACTGTGAGCCCACAGCTCTATGTCGCATGCGGAATCTCTGGCGCAATCCAACACCGCGCAGGAATGCAGACTTCAAAGACAATCGTTGTGGTCAATAAAGATCCTGAAGCACCGCTCTTTGATATTGCAGATTTCGGCGTCATCGGAGACCTCTTTAACGTGCTGCCCAAGGCCACAGAAGGCATCACAGCCCGCACGAACTAGACTGCTCCCATGAGCGTCTATCTCGACCATGCGGCTACTACGCCGATGTTCGATATCGCCATTGATGCGATGAATACTTCACTTCGCAAACTCGGTAACCCATCTTCTCTGCACACAGAAGGTCGCTCAACTCGTAAAGATGTTGAAGATGCGAGAGAGAAGATTGCAAAGGCTGTGGGCTGTTTATCGAGTGAAGTCATATTCACCGGCTCAGGTACTGAAGCAAATAATGCAGCCATTAAGGGTCTGTTCTGGCATAGCGATAAGAAAGTCATTCTCATCTCCAGCATCGAACACCATGCTGTTCTTGACCCAGCACATTGGCTTGTAGAACACGAAGGTGCAGAACTCATTGAGATTCCAGTCAAGTCTGATGGAGTCATTGATCTTGCATTCCTCAAGAAGACAGTTGCAGAGCGTGCTTCAGAGATTGCGCTCATTTCAGTGATGCATAGCAATAATGAGACTGGCGTGATTCAACCGATTGCAGAAGTTGTGAAGATTGCAGGCGATATCCCTGTTCATTGTGATGCGGTGCAAAGCTTTACTAAGGTGCCAGTGTCCTTTAAAGATCTAGGCCTCTTTGCCATGACAATTAGTGGACATAAAGTTGGTGGACCACTTGGTATCGGTGCGCTGATCTTGCGCCGCGCAGTAGAAATTCCAGCTCTCTTACATGGTGGGGGACAAGAGCGCGATATTCGAAGTGGCACACTCAATGCTCCATCGATTGTGGCATTGGCTGCAGCTGTTGAAGCAAAGCTCTATGACGCAAGCAAAGTAGCAGCACTTCGTGATTCATTTGAAGCAGGCGTTCTTGCATCCCGTCCTGATGCTGTGATTAATGGCAAAAGCGCACCGCGCCTTCCAGGAATTTCCAACATCACATTTCCAGGAACACAGAGTGATTCGCTCTTACTTCTGATGGATTCACAGAAAGTTTCCTGTTCCACAGGTGCTGCCTGCACAGCAGGAGTTCACCGCCCCAGCCATGTATTGATGGCGATGGGCCTTACCGATGTGGTTTCTCAATCATCACTGCGCTTCTCATTTGGATCGACCAACACCGCTAGTGATGTTGCCTATGCACTCTCTGTGTTACCTGATGTGATTGAACGCGGTTTAGCTGCCAATGCGGTGGGTAGAAAATGAAGATCATTGCAGCCATGAGCGGTGGCGTTGATTCAGCAGTTGCTGCAGCGCGCGCTGTTGAGGCAGGACATGAAGTCATTGGCGTGCACTTAGCGCTCTCATCTAATCCCCAGAAGTACCGCAGTGGTGCGCGTGGGTGCTGCACCATTGAAGATTCACATGATGCACGCCGTGCTGCAGATGTCATCGGTATTCCTTTCTATATCTGGGATATGGCAGATGAATTTCATGAAGGCGTTGTTGAAAACTTTATGAGTGAATACAAGGCAGGGCGCACACCTAATCCATGTCTGCGATGTAATGAGAAGATTAAATTTGCTGCAGTTCTAGATCGCGCGAAGGCGATGGGCTTTGATGGCGTTGTTACTGGCCACTATGCGCGCACCCAAGAATCATCCGATGGTCGCACACTACATCGCGCAGTAGATCCACTCAAAGATCAGTCCTATGTTCTTGCAGTTCTCAATCGCGAACAAATTAACGGTGCCATATTTCCTTTGGGCGATACAGAAAAAGTAGATATTCGTATTGAGGCAGAAGCTCGTGGACTTGCAGTTGCACAAAAACCCGATAGCCATGACATCTGCTTTGTTCCATCAGGAGATAACGCTGGATGGCTACGTGATCGTATGGGTAGTGAAGTAGGTCCGATCGTGGATCAAGATGGCAATAAGTTAGGTGAACATAAGGGTGCCTATACCTACACAATCGGCCAGCGCAAAGGTTTAGGCCTAACCATTCCCAGTGAAGATGGTTCCCCGCGTTTTGTCTTAAAGATTGAACCTGTCACCAACACTGTTGTCGTAGGTGCGCGAGAAGATTTAGCTGTGACATCTATGCGCGGTGAACGCCCCATCTTCTGTGGTCCAGAAGTGGGTGCTGCACCTCTTCGTGGCTTTGTTCAGGTGCGAGCACATGGCGCAGCACTTGATTGCACCTATTACATGGATGGCCAAGAGTTAGTGGCAGAACTTGATGCACCGCTGCTTGGTCTTGCAACAGGGCAGGCAATGGTTATCTATGACGGCGATCGTGTTGTTGGTTCGGCAACAATCTGCGAGACAGCATGAGTAACGAAGCTCGCCATCGCATCACCGAACTCACTCAAGAGATTCGCGATCACCAATTTAAATATTATGTTCTAGATGCACCATCTATTACTGATGCTGCATTCGACAAATTACTGAAAGAGTTAGAGGCGCTTGAGGCAAAGCATCCTGAACTCTTAGAGCCTGATTCACCTTCTCTGGGTGTTGGTGGGGGATTTGCCACCACCTTTGATCAGCATGATCACATCGAGAAGATGATGAGCCTTGATAACGTCTTCGATAACGATGAATTGGCTACCTGGTTTGATCGCGTCGAAAAAGAATCTCCCACACCTGAATACCTATGTGAACTCAAAGTAGATGGCCTTGCCATCAATCTGCTCTATGAGAATGGACAGCTCACTCGCGCACTTACTCGCGGCAACGGCGTGACGGGTGAAGATGTGACGCTGAATGTGAAGACCATAAAGGGATTGCCCCACACACTCAGTGGCAAAAACATTCCTTCACTGATTGAAGTCCGTGGTGAAGTTTTCTTGCCGGTTGCAGCATTTAATCAACTCAATGAAGAGTTGGAGGAAGCTGGTAAGCCACTCTTTGCCAATCCACGCAATTGCGCTGCAGGTTCACTTCGACAGAAAGATCCGAGAGTTACAGCATCTCGTGCACTCGATGTTGTTGTTCACGGTGTTGGTGCAAGTGAAGGCATTTCCTTCTCTTCACAATCTGATGCCTACGCGCAACTTAAATCTTTGGGCTTGCCGACATCAAATCGCTTTAAAGTCTGCGCGAGCCGCAAGGAAGTCCTTGATTTCATTGAGAATTACAACATTCATCGCCACGATGTAGAACATGAAATCGATGGTGTGGTAATCAAGGTGGATGCGATTGCTGAGCAGAAGAAGCTCGGCTTTACATCGCGCGCACCCAAGTGGGCTATCGCCTATAAGTATCCACCTGAAGAAGTCACTACCAAGTTACTTGATATCAAAGTCAGCGTTGGTCGAACAGGGCGCGTGACCCCCTTCGCATTTATGGAGCCTGTCAAAGTTGCAGGTTCGACTGTCACCAATGCAACGCTTCATAACCAAGAAGAGATTGAACGCAAAGGTGTATTAATAGGTGACACTGTCATCATCCGCAAGGCCGGTGATGTCATCCCTGAAGTATTAGGACCAGTACTTGATAAGCGCACAGGAAAAGAGAAGGCATTTGTGATGCCAACGAAGTGCCCTGAATGTGCTTCCGATCTTCGCGCAATTACTGAAGGCGATGTTGATATTCGTTGCCCCAATACACGAAGCTGTCCTGCCCAGCTGCGTGAGCGTATTTACTACATCGGCTCGCGCGCAGCCCTTGATATTGATGTGCTGGGATATGAAGCAGCAGTTGCACTATTGCAGGATGCGATCATTGTCGATGAAGCAGATATCTTCTCACTCACCGAAAGTGAGTTGATGAAATCATCTTTCTTTACTAAGAAAGATGGTGGCAAGGGTAAGAACCTTGAGAAGTTACTGGAAGCTTTGGAAGAGGCTAAGAACCGACCACTATGGCGCACGATTGTTGCCCTGTCTATTCGCCATGTGGGGCCAACTGCGGCGCAAGCACTTGCTACCAATTTTGGAAGTATGGATGCAATTTCTAAGGCATCAGTTGCAGAGCTTGCAGAAATTGATGGCCTGGGTGATGTGATTGCACAGTCCGTAGTTGAATGGTTTGAGATTGATTGGCATCGCAACATCATCAAGAAGTGGTCTGATGCAGGTGTTGCAATGGTCAATGCAAAAGGGGAAGAGAAGCCACAAACTCTTGCAGGGCTCACCTTTGTTGTGACAGGTGGCCTTGAAGGATTCACGCGAGATTCCATCGCAGAAACGATTACCGCATACGGTGGAAAGCCTTCATCTTCTGTTTCAAAGAAGACCGACTACGTCTTGGTGGGCAGTGACCCTGGATCAAAGCTGGCAAAGGCTCAAGAGTTAGGCGTCACAGTCATCGATGAAGCGCGCTTTTTAGAACTTCTTGCAGGTAAGTAGTAATCTTCACTCATGATGATGCTCAACGCTGAAGTTACGCGCGAACTACCAATTCCTCCTTACGCATTCGGTCTTATCGCCTTTGGAGTATTTGCATTCCTTCTTTACATCGTTCTTCGCTTCGATAAGTAGTAGACCTTGCGCGTTGGGCTTTACGGCGGCACATTCGACCCCATTCATAACGGTCATATCCACGTTATCCAGGAGTTAATCTCTCGAAAGATTGTCGATCATCTTTTAGTCCTTCCGGCTGGTCAACCTCGTCTGCGCGATAATGAGCCACACGCAACAGGTGCTCAGCGCCGTGCAATGTGTCAGTTAGCGGTGAGTGAACTCCCTGCAGAGATAAGTAAGTGCGTTGAAGTAAATCCCATTGAAGTATTACGAGAGGGACCTAGCTACACGATTGATACGGTGGAAGCTGTGGCGCAGAACTATGAAGGCGACACCATTGTTCTTATTGTCGGCACTGATGCCTACGAAAAGATTGATCAATGGCATCGCGCTGATGAGCTCAAAGAGATGGTTGAGTTTGTTGTCATTGACCGCCCTGAATTTCCTGGACAGCACAACACAAGCGTGGATGCGATTGCAGTCTCTGCAACTGATATCCGAGCACATAAATCTGATGCAGTACCGGCGGCAGTCGCCGCCTATATAAAGGAGCACAACCTCTATGCCAGCTAGTAAAGCCTGCGTCGATCGCACACAGATTGCAGCTCGCGCTGCAGTTGATAAGTTCGGAACCGAACTCGTTGCACTCGACCTATCGGATCAAACTGTGCTCAGTGAGGTGTTCCTTATTGTTACCGCATCCAACTCCAAGATCATCGACACGATTGCAGATGAAGTAGAAGAGCAACTTCGCCTTGTGGGGGATAAGCCACTGCGTCGTGAAGGCACCGATGAGTGGGTTCTTCTTGATTACTCAGATCTTGTTGTTCATATTCAATCGACAGAGCTTCGTCGTTACTACATGCTCGATCGTTTGTGGAATGACTGCCCAAAGATTGAACTCGATATCGTTAAAGAGGAAGCAGCTCGTGGGTAATCAGATCATTTTGTGGCGCCACGGACAGACCGAATGGAATGTTGCCAATAAGTTTCAAGGCCACACAGATATTCCTCTCAATGATGTGGGAAAGTTTCAAGCTGCTCACGCTGCACCAATGATCGCTGCAATGGATCCCACAATGATTATTGCAAGTGATTTAGGTCGAGCACAGAGCACAGCGCATGAACTAGTCAAGCTCACAGGACTTGAAGTACTTATCGACCCACGCCTTCGCGAGACTAATTGCGGAAACTGGGAAGGCTTAACTGGTGATGAGATTCGAAAAGTTGATCTAGCTAATTTGCGTGAATGGTCGATGGGTGGAGATAACCCAGCAGGTGGAATTGGTGAGCGACGTAGCGAAGTTGGAGCACGTGGAGTTGCAGCGATTACGGAAGCACTCGCAGGTAAAGATAATCAACGACTTGTCGTTGCAACACATGGTGGAACTTCTCGAACAATTATTGGTTCTTTTCTAGATTTGCCGATTCCATACTGGTCTCGCGTTGGTGGGTTATCAAATGCGCAATGGTCGATTCTCGAAGAGTCGCCTAAAGGTTGGTTATTGGTCGAACATAACGCCGGATCTATTCCAGAGCCTGTCTATGGAGAAGAATCTGGCGCAGTGATACCTGATTCAGTACGGTAAAGTTCGCTTTTTAACAGCGGGGATATGGCGCAATTGGTAGCGCGCTTCCATGGCATGGAAGAGGTTAGGGGTTCGATTCCCCTTATCTCCACGTGAGTACTGAACGCGAACATGCGGCATACGACTTTGCATACGTGCAAGAAAAGTGGCTGCCGATTTGGGATGCGCTCGAGCCATTTAAATCTGGTCGAGCCGATGATGCACGCCCTAAGAAGTATGTACTCGATATGTTCCCTTACCCATCAGGTGATCTCCATATGGGCCATGCAGAGGCATATGCACTCGGCGATGTGATAGCTCGTTACTGGATTCAAAAAGGTTTTAATGTCATGCACCCCATCGGTTGGGATGCATTTGGATTACCTGCAGAAAATGCTGCAATCAAGCGCAATGAGGATCCACGTATCTGGACCTATGAAAACATTGCAACGCAGAAAGCTTCGATGCGCCGCTATGCATGTTCATTCGACTGGGATCGTGTCTTTAACACATGCGATCCTGAGTACTACAAGTGGAACCAATGGCTCTTTACCAAACTTCATGACCGTGGCTTGGCATATCGCAAGGACTCTGCAGTTAACTGGTGCCCAGGGTGTCAGACAGTATTGGCTAATGAACAAGTAGTAGCTGGACTCTGCGAACGTTGCGACACAGCAGTTACGAAGAAGAAGCTCAATCAGTGGTATTTCAAGATTACAGATTACGCAGATCGCCTACTCGATGACATGTCAGAGCTAGAAGGCAAGTGGCCTGAAAAAGTCTTGCTCATGCAGCGCAACTGGATTGGTCGCTCACAAGGTGCCAACGTCAACTTCGTTATCGAAGGTCGCACAGAACCCGTCACGATTTACACAACACGCCCCGACACTTTATTCGGTGCAACTTTTATGGTTGTGGCAGCTGACTCAGCACTTGCTGCAGAACTTGCAACTGGGACACCCGTTGAATCTGAATTCAAATCATATTTGGAGAAGATTAAGGCTGCCTCTGATATCGATCGCCTTGCAACAGATCGCCCTAAATCTGGGGTTGATTTAAAGCGCTTTGCAATCAATCCAGTTAATGGGGAAAAACTTCCTATCTGGGCATCTGATTATGTACTCGCAGATTATGGAACGGGTGCCATC
>WLJF01000132.1 GCA_009701945.1 Actinomycetota bacterium | reverse complement strand
GTAGCAGTGAAGGCTCCATGGGATGGACCAAAGTCCGGACCTAAGGCAGCAAAGGGAAAGACACTTATCTACGTTGCGCAGACAATGCAAAATGGTGGAGTAGCGGGAGCAGCAGCTGGCGTAAAAGAAGCAGCTAAGGCAATCGGCTGGAAGGTTCGCGTCATTGACGGTCAAGGAACTCCAGCAGGTATCTCATCAGCTATGAGCCAAGCAGTAACACTTAAGGCAGACGGAATCATCGTTGGTGGTTTCGATCCTGCAACAACCAAAGCTGAAATTTCAGCTGCAAAGGCTGCAAAGATTCCAGTAATTGGATGGCACGCAGCTGCAACATCAGGCCCACAACCATCTCTTGGCCTCTTTTCAAACGTAACAACTCTTCGTGCAGATGTATCTAAGGTCTCTGCAGACTGGGTTATTGCTGATTCAAAGGGAACTGGCGGAGTCGTAATCTTCACTGACTCTTCAATTCCATTTGCTGAAGGAAAGTCACAAGAAATTAAGGCTGAAGTTGAGACATGTAACTCACTTAAGATTTTGGAATATGCAAATATTCCAATTGGTGACAGCATTTCAACACTCGTCGCTGCAAAGACAACTGCACTAGTAGCTGAATTTGGCGATCAGTGGACACACTCAATTTCAATCAACGGTGGTCTCTACATCACACCAATGGCTGCAGCACTTCGTGCGGCAGGAAAGTCAGGAACAGGATTCCCACATAACGTTGGCGCCGGCGACGGATCAGCTGATGAATATGCACGTATCGCTGCTGGAGATTTCCAGTCAGTAACTGTTCCAGAACCATTGACAATGCAGGGATGGCAGATTGTTGATGAATTCAACCGCGCATTCGCAAAGCAGAAGGCAAGCGGTTATGTTCCAGTTGTTCACCTTGTAACAAAGGCAAACGCTGGAAACTCAACAGTATGGGATCCACAAAATGGATACCGTACTGAGTACAAGAAGATCTGGGGTAAGAAGTAACCAGCACTTGTAATTGAAGTACAGGTACACGGCTGGGATATTTCCCAGCCGTGTACTCTTTTAACTACCTATTAAGAAGGATTTCAGATGCGCGCACTTGTGAAGCTTGAAAAGGGACCTGGCCACGTTGAACTCAAGAGTGACTGGCCAAAGCCACAAGTAAAACCTGGTTGGGTACTCGTTGAAGTAACAGCCTGCGGAATCTGCGGAACTGATATCCATATTGAAGAAGACACACATAAGAATTGGCCTCCAGTAGTTCTGGGCCACGAATACACAGGTCGCATCGTTGAAATTGGCACAGAGGTAGAAGGCTGGAATGTTGGTGATCGCGTTGTATGCGAACAACACCATGGCGCATGTTTGAAGTGCGATGCCTGCCGTCGCGGCGCAATTCACCTCTGTCCTTCAAAGCGCAGCCCAGGGTGGGGTATCGATGGAGCATTCGCCGATTTTGTTTTGCTGCCCGCCTGGTTACTTCATAAAGTTCCTGACGGGGTTTCTTCACGTGCCGCAACCGTTACTGAACCCACTGCCATTTGTATTACAGGATTAGATCGAGTTTCACTACAGCCAGGTGAGCGTGTACTCGTAATTGGACCAGGACCTATCGGGTTGATTTCTGCGCTACTCGCAAAGGCATCAGGAGCGAGTGAAGTGCTTGTGGTTGGTCGCTCATCGAGTCGCAAGCGCCTCGAATTAGCAAAATCTTTAGGTTTATCAATTTATGAATTGAACAATTCAGACACGATTGCGGCTATCGGGGACACATTTGACGTCGCAATTGATTCAACAGGAGTAGGTGAATCATTCTCACTCGCCTGTAATGCTACTCGTAGACAAGGTCGAGTTCTTGAATTAGGAATTGCCACGACAGATAAGGTCGATTTCAATCTCAATATTGCAATTTTCCGTTCCCTGTCAATCTTTATGTCTATGTCGTCTGAGTATTCAAGTTGGAATCGTGCTCTACAACTGATGGAATCTGGTGCTTACGATCCGACTCCATTGACAACTATCTTCTCTCTCGATGATTGGAAATCTGCTTTCCACGCAGTCGAGGATAGAAGTGCCCTTAAAGCAGTAATCACTCCCAAAGATTTCTCGACATTGGATGAGGTGAAGTGAATTTCACAAAGAAAGTAGTGTTGATTGGGCCTATGGGGGCAGGTAAGACAACTCTTGGAAAGTTACTCGCTTCTGAATTCTCATGTGAGTACTTCGATAATGATTTTGAGATGACCAAGCGCTATGGATATAGCCAAGAAGAACTATCTTCAATGCCAGTTATCGCGCTACATGAAGTCGAATCTAGATACCTGGCAGATGTGTTAATGCAAGATGCTCCTTTTATAACAGGAGCAGCTGCCTCCGTAGTTGATTACCCTGAAAATCGAGCACTTCTTGAAGCTAATACTGCTATCTACCTGCATATCCCTCTTGAGCAAGTTATTTCGCGTGCTGGCAATACAGGTGTGGGTAGGCAAGCGCTGGCCCACGATGCGGAAAAGGTTTTAACTGAACGCTATCTCCGGAGAGATCCGCTCTATAGAGCGGTAGCCGCGCTCACGGTTGATCTGACCGATCAACCGCAGCACGATGCCGAAATAATTTCTAACTTTTTGCAAAGTCAGAGTTAATTACTAGCTCTGGTTGTTCTTCTTTGCGCGTGATGTTGCGCGGGCGCGCTCTGCGCCATCGAGAGTCACCTTGCGGATACGAACAACAGCTGGAGTTACTTCTACGCACTCATCTTCACGACAGAATTCGAGAGCGCCTTCCATGTTCAGCTTCTTAGGTGGAATCAACTTTTCAGAATCATCTGTGCCTGATGCACGCATATTGGTGAGTTTCTTTTCACGAACACAGTTGACATCCATATCATCGGATCGTGAATTCTCACCGATAACCATGCCTTCATAGACTTCATCACCTGGTTCAACGAAGATTGATCCGCGCTCTTGAATACCAGCCAGTGCATAAGAAGTCACTGCGCCAATACGGTCTGAGACTAGGGAACCTGTTGCACGTGTGCGAAGTT
>WLJF01000131.1 GCA_009701945.1 Actinomycetota bacterium | reverse complement strand
CGGGTAGGTGGCTTTACCGTTCTTGATTAACTGATCCGCAGTCTTGCGCGCTTGATTGATGGGGATTGCAAATCCCAAACCAATAGAGCCTGATTGAGAGTTAAAGCTTGAACCAAGGGATGCAATTGCAGAGTTAACACCGATGACTGATCCCGTTGCATCTACGAGTGGTCCCCCAGAGTTTCCAGGATTAATTGCAGCATCAGTTTGTAGCGCATTGATAAATGAATTCTCAGAGTTGGATTCACCTGCAGTGACAGCACGGTCCTTGGCGCTGATGATTCCAAGAGTTACCGTTCCACTTAATCCAAGTGGTGAACCTATGGCTATGACGGAATCTCCCACTGCAACTTTGTCGCTATCACCGAATTGGAGTGCTTTCAGTGGAGCACCCACAATCTTGAGAACTGCCAAGTCATATGAACTATCGCGCCCAACAACTTTTGCGCTAAATACTGAACCATCATTGAGTCGAACAGAGATATCGCCGCCACTTGTGACAGAGGCTGCTATGACATGGTTATTTGTGAGAATGTAACCGCTGCTATCAATCACAAAGCCAGAACCAGTAGATCCACCATTTGAAGACTTAGCTTCGATTGAAACCACTGATGGCAACACGCGCTGGGCTATCTCAGCCACTGATCCTGCAGGTCTTTCAATTGCAGATGTGGATTTCACTAAATTAACAGAGTGACCAAAGAGTGAGCCAGATGAAGAAGCGCCAAATGCCCCAGCAATGACACCAACAACGATTGCTAGAACAATTGCAGATCGCAGAGTGATGTTTCTACCTAATCCACTCTTGCTTGGTGCATCCCACCAAGGGCCGCCGCTATTAATGCTCATAGACTTATTCTGCTACAACTTGGTTGCGAGCAATAAACCATCGCCGGTGGGGATGAGAGAAGTGACCCACGAGTCTGTATCGGCTTTAATCATCTTTCCAGCTTCGCGAAGTGCGATTGTCTTTGGATCTCGTTGCGCAGGATCGTGAACTTTCGACCCGCCAAAGAAGTTATCAATCACAAAAACTCCACCACTTCGAAGAATGCGATGTGCTTCAGAGATCGCAAAGGATAAATCCTCAGGATTATGGCGGTATACAACTAAGTCATATGCGCGATCAGTTAGCTTTGTCATGACATCCATTACTGAATTTGTAATGAAGCGGTAGCGCGACTGTGCAATCTCTGCATCAGCCATTGCGAGCCTAGCAATGGAGGTATGTTCCATCTCATCATCGATCGATGTAAGTGTTCCGCTTGAAATCATTCCTTCAAGAATCCAGAGAGAACCCACGCCTGATCCGGTACCAATTTCAACAACAGATTGAGCATCAAGAAGATGAGCTAGGTGTCGAAGATAAGCACCCGTTCCGTGAGATGCGTCCAGGGTTCCAAGTTCAACACCTCGTGCACGTGCGGCAATCTTTACCGCATCTTCTGCAATGAAGGATTCTGCATAAGAGTGCGGATTGTTCATGAGAGGGACAATATCCAATCGATGAAGAATCGCACGCCGAATCCAGTGCCGCCTTTAGCATTTTCTCCAGAATCGGTTTCACTACGGCCAGTTCCGGCGATATCAAGGTGGACCCAGCGAGAATCACCAACGAAATGTTCGAGATAGAGCGCAGCCGTGACAGATCCAGCTGAGTAATTTCCTCTGCTGGCATCATGGTTGAGATCTGCAACATCACTTTCGAGGGAATCTTGATAGTCATCTACTAGTGGCATATGCCAGACGCGTTCACCGGAAGATTCGCCAACAGAGACAAGCTCTTTCGCAAGCTTTTCATCTCGCGTGTATAGCGCAGCGTATTGACGTCCAAGTCCAAGAGTTGCTGACCCCGTCAAAGTTGCAATATCGAACAAGTAATCAGGATCTAGGTTTTCTATTGCATAGGCCAATCCATCAGCGAGAACGAGTCGACCTTCTGCATCTGTATTAATGATTTCAACTGTTGTTCCGCCATATTGAGTAATAACATCTGAAGGACGTTGCGATGTGCCAGAGAGTGCATTTTCAGCACACATCATCAGAACTGTGACTTTAACTTGTGGTTGCAAATCAGGAAGTGCGCTAATTGTTGCAAGGGCTGCTGCAGCTCCTGCCATATCGCTCTTCATCGCTGTCATAAATTCATATGGGCGCTTAAGAGAAACGCCACCCGTATCAAAGGTGATTCCTTTGCCCACAATAACGACATGAGGAAGTGCAGCTGCTGAACGCGCTCTGCCTTTAGGGATATAGGTAATTTCAATAAAACGCGGTCCAGGTTTTGGTGAAGAGTTTCCTACAGCGCGCAGTCCACCGAACTTCGCTAGTTCTTTTCCAGAAAGAATTGATATTGCTAAGCCCTTGTCATCGGCAATCTTCTTTGCTTCTTGCGCCATCCACAACGGGTTCTTGATATTCGATGGCGTGTGGATGAGGTCTCGCGCTGTATACAGCGCTTGAGCAATAACACCTGCTTCAGCAACTGCTGCAGAATCCTTAGTCGCAATTGCGATTCTGGCGATTTCTGCAGGTTTTCCAGTCTTTAGATTCCAGGTGTAGGCACCGAGAAGAATGGATACTGCATGCGCACGAATTTCTAGGCGAGATTGTGCAACCAGAGAAATCAGTTCGACTGCTTTTCCACGTACTTTGCGTCCGAGCGCAGCACCTGCTGTGCGAAGGGAGGCAAGTGAACCATCGCCCACAGCAACAAGATAAAGGCGATCTACCGTTGCATCATTGTGGAGAACTGGAATTTCAAAGAGCTCGCCTGGCTTGCCTGAAGGTTGAAAGAAGTTGATTTCATCAACGAGGTTAATTCCAAAGTATTTTTCAAGAGATGAGATTAATCGAGCGCTTCCGACGAGCTCGATCTCTACATCGTTCTTCTTAGTAAAACCAAGTGCTAGAACATCTGCGCTAATGAGCGCTTCGATTTCTGGAGCAACTGAGTGAAGAATTTTCTTAAATCCGCTCTACTTTTTGATAAGAGCGACAGCTGCTTCAAGTGCTGCGCTGAGGTTATTTG
>WLJF01000130.1 GCA_009701945.1 Actinomycetota bacterium | reverse complement strand
GGAATATCTACAAATTCTTTGATCCACGATAGAGGAGCGCGCATTTAAAGGCCCACTCCAAACTGACGAGTGAAGCGTAGATCGCCTTCAACAATGTCGTGCATATCCGTGATTCCATGACGCACCATCAACGTGCGCTCAAGTCCCATGCCGAATGCAAAGCCTGTGTAAACATCAGTATCAATTCCGCAGGTTGCCAGAACCTTTGGATTGACCATTCCACAACCGCCCCATTCAATCCAGCGATTGTTAAAGAAGATATCTACCTCAGCGCTAGGTTCGGTGAAAGGGAAGAATGATGGTCGAAGTCGAGTTGTGACATCGGGTCCAAACATATGGCGAGCAAAGTTATCGAGCGTTCCTTTGAGGTGAGCCATCGTGATGCCCTTATCAACGACCAAGCCTTCAACCTGATGAAACACAGGACTGTGGGTTGCATCGAGTTCATCTGCGCGGAATGTGCGACCAGGACAGATGACATAAATCGGTGGCTCTTGGGTCAACATGGTGCGAATTTGAACTGGTGACGTGTGCGTGCGAAGTACCACGCCAGATTCAACTGGTTCGATAAAGAAAGTATCTTGCATAGTTCGCGCCGGGTGATCTGCTGGAATATTGAGCGCATCAAAGTTAAGCCAACCAGATTCAAGCTCTGGGCCTTCCTCCACTGCATAACCCTGTTCGATAAAGAAATCTGAGATCTCATTCTTAATGATGGAGATGGGGTGTAGTCCGCCTCGATGTGTGCGTTGAACGGGCAGGGTTATATCGACGACCTCTTCAAGAAGAACTTTGGCATCGCGTGCAGCTTCTAACTTCTCCGTTGCATCTGCAAGAGCTTTCGCAATCTCAGCCTTGGCATCACCGATGAGTTTTCCAGAAGATGCCTTCTCATCCGGTGAAAGGGAACCGAGTCCACGACTTGCTAGCGAGATAGGTGCTTTATCGCCTGTATGAGCAAGGCGGGCAGCTTTGAGAGAATCGAGGTCGGATGCGGCAGAGAATGCTTTCTGAGCATCGTTTATCCACGATGCAATATCTGCCAGATTCATGGAGGTAATTCTAACCTGCCACCTTTGAAGAAAGGGTGAACATAACGATGGATGCGGCAGCAGATAAATTAAGACTTTCAGCACGGCCAGCCATTGGAATGGTCACTTCCGTAACACTGACCCCGAGAGCTGATGCATCTACTCCCCTGGCTTCATTGCCAAAGATTGCTATGCAATCACCTGGGATGGATATATCAAGAATCGATGTGGATGCATGGGATGAAAGAAGGAATTTCTGGATGCCTGTAAATTGCTTATCAACTCTTTCGAAAGAGATTCCTTCAAAGACAGGGATATTCCAGAGAGAGCCTGCCGTAGCGCGAACTACCTTGGGCGAATACATATCAACGGAATCTGGAGAGGTAATGACTGCAGAGATTCCCATCGCATCTGCGGTGCGCAAGATGGTTCCAGCATTTCCTGGATCTTGAATCTCATGGAGATAGATGAAGGTTGATGATCCAGTTGCTTTAAGATCTGCGAACTTTGCTTCAGGCTTATAGCAAAGGGAGATCAGCCCCTGCGGTGAGACTGTGTCAGACATGGCCTTTAAGACCGCATCAGTTACTTCAACAATTTCAACAGAATCTAAATCGAGCTCAGAAATCTTTGAAAGACCATTTTCTGTGGCGTAAAGGATTTTAAGTTGTGGGCCGCTCTCTGAAGTCAGAGCCTCACGCGCGCATTGCACACCTTCTGCGACGAAGAGTCCTTGTTCGCGACGCTCTCGTGCACCCTTAGAACCAATAAGAGCCTTCACTCGCGCAACATGTGGCGAGTGAAGGCTCTCTATCATTGGTATGTATTACTTATGCTGCAGGAAGGTTCTTGCGTGAAACATCCACGAGAACCTTAAATGCAGCTGGATCATTCGTTGCGATATCTGAAAGAACGCGACGATCTACTTCAAGACCAGATGCCTTAAGGCCCTGGATGAAGCGGTTGTAGGTCATTCCGTTTTCGCGAGCTGCAGCGTTAATGCGCTGAATCCATAGCTGACGGAAATCGCCCTTCTTATCTTTACGATCGTTGAAGGCATAAACCATTGAGTGCGTTACTTGCTCCTTGGCCTTTGTGAAAAGACGTGAACGCTGACCGCGATATCCGGCTGCGCGCTCAAGAGTTGTGCGACGCTTCTTTGCTGCGTGTACTCCGCGCTTGACTCTCATTGATCTACTCCCTTACTTCAAACCAAGCATGCGCTTGGCTGTCATAGTGACTGTTGCTTTAGCTGATGATTCTTGACTCAAACGACGAGTAACGCGTGATGACTTGTGCTCCAAAAGGTGGCGCTTGCCTGCACGCTCGTGCATGATCTTTCCTGTACCTGTGACGCGGAAGGTCTTCTTCGCACCACTGTGGGTTTTCATCTTTGGCATTTATCTTCTCCTGTTACTTCGTCGTTTTGAAAATTACTTTGCGGCTGCTTCTTCTTCAGCAGCCTTCACTTTGGCAGCTCGCGCCGCTTTCTGTTCTGCTACCGCTTCGGTCTTCTTCTTCGTTGGCCCTAGGACCATCGTCATCTGTCGACCTTCTTGCTTAGGAGCGAACTCCACGAATGCAATCTCTTTCACATCTTCTGCAAGACGTTGCAAGAGTTTGAACCCAAGCTCTGGACGTGTTTGCTCACGGCCACGGAACTTCATCGTGATCTTCACCTTGTCGCCACCTTTGAGGAACTTCTCGACTGCTGAGCGCTTTGTCTCATAGTCGTGATTTTCGATCTTTGGTGTCATGCGCACTTCCTTCACCACGATGTGGGTCTGGTTCTGACGTGCTTCGCGAGCTTTCTGTGCCTCTTGGTACTTGTACTTGCCGAAGTCCATGATCTTGCACACTGGCGGATTTGCCTCGGGTGCGATCTCAACGAGATCTAATCCGATTTCATCTGCCATTGCTAGCGCTGCTTCGATATCTACAACTCCAACTTGTTCACCGGTGTAATTGATGAGACGAATCTGGGGTGTGCGGATACGGTCGTTAATGCGCGG
>WLJF01000013.1 GCA_009701945.1 Actinomycetota bacterium | reverse complement strand
GCGCACTGACATCGATGCGACGGATATTTTTATTCTCTTCAAGTGCGATAAGTGCCTCAATTACTTGGATTTTCAAGGCGCTCTTCTCATTGCCTCCCCACATCACTCTGATATCTCTTCCATTCAATGAGATCTGCATGGCGATATTGGAGTCGTTGTGAGCCGAGAGTGAGAGCACCTTGGATTTGAATTCATCGGGCAGGCTTTGAAAGAGCTCAATCGCTGACAGTCCAAGCTCTGGAGTAGGGGCAGAGACCCGAGGAAGGTCTCCCCCAGTAAATCCCGGCAAGGTGAAGATAGTTCCAGATGCATCAATGGTCGAACCATTGAAGTAAGCAGAGGGAGTCCGTGGGATTACGATGATTTCAACTTTACCGCTAATCCAATTGCGTGAAATATCAACTGATTCAATCCATGTCAGATGTTCAATGCGGTGAGCAATTGCGCGTGGTTCCACTCGAGCAAGTTTTTGACCTGTTGAAATATCTGCAATCTGGGAAATGGATTTCTCGGTCTCAGGCGTTGGTGCTCCAGTTATGTGAACTGTTGACACTGAAAATATTGAAGACCATGCAAAGAGATAGACAAGGCCTGCAAAGAGTGCAGAGATGACGATGCCGGCAAGTGGAACCTTGGTGAAATTACGCAAAGCGGCGTTGCAGCCCTTCAGCGATTATGGGAGCAAGAGAGTTCACATCTCCAGCACCTAAAGTAATGATTACATCTCCAGGTTTAGCCATTTCAATGACGCGTTCAGAGGCTGCTGCAAAGTTCGGAATGAAGTGGCCTTTGCTCATCTTTTCAGCAATCAGCTCTGAAGTGATCCCATGTATTGGTTTCTCACTTGCCGCATAGATTTCAAGAAGAGTGACATCATCGGCAAGATCTAGCGATGTTGCAAAGTCATTCATAAATGCTTGAGTGCGCGAATATCTGTGTGGTTGAAAGATGACAAGGACCCGGCCGTCTCCCGCATATCGTCGTGCCGCAGTGAGCGTCACTGTGATTTCAGTCGGGTGGTGGCCATAGTCATCAATAATGCGAATCCCATGTTCGGTTGCTTTGAGTTCAAAGCGACGACCTGCTCCCCGGAAGTTATGCAGCCCCTCAAGTAGTTGATGGATAGGTGCATCAAGTAAGAGTCCCATTGCAACACAACCTGCTGCATTGAGAAGGTTGTGATGACCAGGTATTTGAATCTCCACATGGCCCACTGCTCGCCCGCGCCACATAACGCGGGCAGAAGAAGATGCAGCTTTGAGCTCAATCTGATCGATGCGTAGGTCAGCGTCTTCTGCTTCACCATAAGAGACAGTTGTGCATGCAAGCTTTGATGTGCCAAGACGCTTTGCCCCTGCATCATCTGCGCAATAGACCAAGAAACCATCTGGAGAAATGGTCGCAGCAAATGAATCAAAGGCAGCTGTCACTGCCTCTGGCGTATGAAAAAAGTCCACATGGTCATGTTCAATATTTGTCACAATGGCAGCTAGTGGTTTGTATTCAACAAATGATCCATCTGACTCATCTGCTTCAGCAACAAAGATATTGCCTGTGCCTCGATGTGCATTTGAGCCAGATGCATTCAGGGTTCCGCCGATTGCAAAAGATGGATCAACGCCACACGCCTGAAGTGCGACAGTCATCATGGATGACGTTGTCGTCTTTCCATGTGTGCCGGCAACAGCAATACTCGTTGAACCCTTCATCAAGAGAGCGAGAGCTTGTGCGCGGGTAAGAATAGGAATGGAGCGTTCAACGGCATATGCCATTTCAGGGTTAGAAGCTGAGATTGCGGTGGAGTAGATAACAACATCTGCTCCCTGAACATGCGCTGCCTCATGTGATGAATACACATCAGCACCAAGTGCTCGAAGTGCAACGAGTACAGAGGAGTCCTTTGCATCCGATCCTGAGACCGTGATGCCATCTGAGAGAGCAATGCGCGCAAGGCCACTCATGCCAGATCCACCGATGCCGATGAAGTGAATCTTCTTGCCTTTCAGCGAATCCACTTACTTACCTCCGTGCAGCGCGTGTTCCATGAGTGAGACCATCTTAGATGCCGCGTTGATATCGATATCTGAACCTGCAATAGGCGCGCTTGCACTCTGTGAGAGCAAACCCTTGATATTTGATACCAACCAGCTTGGAGTGAATTGGCTCTGCGCAAGAATCTGAGCTCGTGATTGCAGAACCAAATCTCTTGCGTTGAGCTCTTGTTCTCCATTGCCTATGGGAAGCGGAATAAAGAGTGCATATCTTCCTAAGGTGTTGACCTCAGCACATGTCACAGCACCACTTCGAGAGATCACTAGATCTGCAGCTAAATAGGCCGTTGCCATATCTGAGATATATCCATGAGCTTGATATCCATCTGCTGCAGATGGCGCTGCATTGCGAGCACCGATTCCATGAAGAATCTGAATCCCCTGTGCTAAAAGTTCTGCACGCGAATCAGCAATCACTTGATTGAGTGCGACAGATCCTTGTGAGCCACCGAAGATGAATACCAACGCTTTAGCCGGATCAAAGCCCAATGCGCGCTTTGCAGATATGCGAGAGCTCTGCCAATCCTGTGATGCATCGTGAAATGAAGCCACAACATCTTCGCGAAGTGGAAGGCCGGCAAGGAGAGCCTGCGAGAGTTTGCCAGAATCAATGGGATGGGCAACGGCTGTGTGTGGCGTAAAGAGTGAACCAAGTCTGTTGGCAAGGCCAGGGCGTGCATTTGCTTCGTGAATAACAATTGGTGTGCGTGTGAGAGCTGCTGCAATATATGCAGGAGCGCAGACATATCCTCCAAAGCCAACAACAAGATCGGCGCTACGCATGAGAGTTATTGATTGGGCAACAGAGCGAAGTAATGAAAATGGTGCAAGTAAAAGTGAAGGAGAAAGCCGGCGTGCAATACGAACCTTGGAAATGAAGTGAAGATCAAAGCCAGCCTCAGGAACTAACCGCGTTTCAAGTCCTTCGCGAGTACCAATAAAGGAAATCTTGGAATCCGGATTTTGCATTCTCCATTGACGTGCAACAGCCAGAGCGGGCTCCACATGGCCCGCTGTGCCACCGCCTGCGAAAAATACTCGTGTCATGCTCTCTGCTTCTTCACTATCTCTTTACGCACAGCAGGATCACGAAGAGCCGCCCCTGCAACAAAGCCAAGAGCACAGAGCGTTGCCACTAGCGCTGAACCACCATAGGAGACTAAGGGAAGTGTTACTCCAACAACTGGGAGAACACTGGTTGCAGAACCAATATTGAGGAAAGACTGCACAGTAATCCAGCAACCGATTCCAGCACATGCATAGCGAACCATTGGTTCTTGTGCGCGCAACGCAATGCGGAAGATGGAGTAGATCAAAGTCGCCATCAAGATAAGAACGCTTAATGTTCCAACAAGTCCAAGCTCTTCACCAATTACCGAGAAGATAAAGTCTGTATGGGCTTCAGCGAGATTGCCCCACTTCTGGCGACTCCCCCCAAGGCCCACACCAAAGAGACCACCGCTTGCAAGACCGAGCAAGCTATGGGCTGGCTGCCATCCTGCATATTTGTAATCTTCAGGTGCGAAGGGGTCAAGAAAAACTAAGAATCGTTGTGCCCGGTAGCCAGATGTCGCAATCAAGCCAGCGAGTGCGAGAGCACCTGCTGCAGTAATCCATCCGAAGAGACGTAGCTGAATTCCCGAGATGAAGAGAAGTCCAGCAAGAATTGCAGCAACTACAGATGTTGTTCCTAAATCGTGGCCATACATAATCATCGCCATAATCAGAAGAAAGCCTGGCCCAATGAGTGCAAAAACATTGACGTTATTTCGACCCGCCTTCTCCTTACGTGCAAGGAGGTAGCTGGCCCACAAAATCATTAGAAACTTTGCAAATTCACTCGGTTGAACATCGATATATTTCAGATTGATCCAGTTTGTATTTCCGTTCACAGTCTTTCCTAAACCTGGAATGAAGAGCAGGCCGAGTAAGCCAATGGAAAGAAGGAAACCTAGGCGAGCAAGGAGCTCCCACTTAGGCAGAGCAAGTTTGGATAAATAGCCCGCCAGCGGAATGGAGATGGCGACAAAGAGAAGCTGGCGAAGCACGATTGATAGCGCACTGCCTTGTGTATCAATGGCGCGGATAGATGATGCTGAGAAGACCATGATCAGGCCAAGGAAGGTTAATGCACCAGCGCTCACGAGCAACATATAGAGGTGATTAACTGGTTTGGCGAGGAAACGCTCTTGTGTCTTACTTGCCATCACGAACGACCTTTTCTACAGCTGTTCTAAAGCGGTCACCGCGATCGCCATATGAAATGAATTGATCCATCGAAGCGCATGCTGGAGCAAGTAGAACTGTGTCTCCTGATATTGCACGCTCTTTTGCAGCACGGATAACTGTCTCCATCAAAGAATTGTCATCGCCACCTTTGGAATATTGCGAAGGAGTATCAATACGAAGGATTTCAATCGCAGGCGCATGCTCACTTAGCTCCTTGGCAATGAGCTCACGATCTTCACCGATAAGAATTGCAACGCGCACTCGAGACTTAATTCGTTGAACAAGCTCACCCATTTGAGCACCCTTGGCAAGACCTCCTGCAATCCAGATGACAGAGAGTGCGGACATGATCGCAGCAGATGCTGCATGTGGATTAGTCGCCTTCGAATCGTTGATCCAGGTAATGCCTTCCTGCACCAGTACCGTCTCAATGCGATGTCGACCTGGAGCAAACTCGGTAATAGCTGTGCGGATAGCTTCATGGCTCACTCCCACTGTGCGAGCAAGTCCAGCTGCTGCAAGTGCATTAGAAACATTATGTGGAACAGTTGGAGTCACCTCAACGAGTTCACAAAACATGGCAGCTTCTTGTGGGTCTGCAACAAATGCGCGATCGACAAGCAGCTCCTCCACTACCCCTATTTCACCTGGGGAAGGCGTATCGAGAGAGAAGAAGACTTTGCGACCTTGCCAATGCGCTGTGCGCGTAAGGATTTCACCATCCTGGCTATTCAGGATTGCTGTCATCGATTTATCAAGAATAGATAATTTATCTGTGGCATATGCATCAAAGCTTCCATGCCAATCAAGATGGTCTTGAGCAATATTGAGCACTGCAGATGAAATGAACTCAGCATCTTCTAACCAGTGCAATTGGAATGAGGAGAGCTCAAGAACAAGGTAGTCATACTGCTCAGGCGATTCAACGACTTCAATTACAGTCGTGCCAACATTGCCGCATGCAATGGCGGTTAATCCTCCACTGCGCAGCATTGCCGCAGTGAGTTCAACTGTTGTTGTCTTTCCATTGGTACCAGTAAGAGCAAGCCATTTCTGCCCTGGTGCTTTCAGGCTCCATGCAAGATCGACCTCATTGATAAGTGCGATACGAGCGGCGCGAGCTGCAAGAACTACAGGGTGATCTTCACGCCATCCAGGTGAGACAAGTAAGAGATCGAAATGGGAAAAATTCACTCGCTCTGGAGTAATGACGATAAAACCTTCTAGCTCACTTACCTTCTCATCAACGATTGTGACAAGTGAGCCGCGCTTTTCAAGTGCACGTGCACAAGCACTTCCTGTTACACCCGCACCGGCAACGAGAATTCGCTTACCATCGAGATGTGTATAGAGTGCATGAGCCATGATCTTTTAACTTGCAACCCATTGCGTATAGAACAAACCAAGGCCTAGGGCAACGCTGAGCCCGGCAATAATCCAGAAGCGAAGCACGATAGTGACTTCACCCCAACCTAAAAGTTCGAAGTGATGTTGAAGAGGTGCCATCTTAAAGAGTCGCTTTCCACCAGTGATTCTGAAGTAGATCACCTGGAGGGCTACAGAGAGCGTGATGATGACGAAGAGTCCACCTAGCGGAATGAGCAGTAGCTGCACGCGAAGAGATGCTGCAAGCCCTGCTAGCGCACCTCCGAGAGCGAGAGAGCCGGTATCTCCCATAAAGATTTTGGCAGGAGATGCATTCCACCATAGGAAACCAGTACATGCGCCAGCAAATGCAGCGGCAAGAACTGCAAGATCAAGTGGGTCGCGCACGTTATAGCAATTACTTGATGCAGATATCGCACAGCTCTGGCCGAACTCCCACACACCAATAAGAACAAAGGCAAGGAATGTCATCACTGATGCACCTGTTGCAAGTCCATCAAGTCCATCAGTGAGATTGACGCCATTACTTGTGGCGGTCACCATGAGTGCAATCCAGATCACTACAAGAACTACTCCCAGAGTGATTCCGGTATCGCGCAGGGTGGAGAGATTCTGTGAAATTGGTGTTAGGCCATCTCCATCTGGAAAACGAGTTCCGAGATAACCAAAGATTGAGGCAAAGAGAACTTGTCCGAAAATTTTCTGCTTACCGCTAATGCCTCGAGAGTTCTGCCTAGAGACCTTCATGTAATCATCGAGAAAACCAACAAAGCCAAGACAGATAACAAGACCAAGGATGAGTACTGCTGAAACTGTGATGGAGCTTTGGGTGAGAAGGTGTGCCACAAGATATGCAACGAGAGATGCAAAGATGATGATGATTCCACCCATAGTCGGTGTTCCACGTTTTGTGTGGTGGGTTGATGGACCATCATCTCGAATCATCTGCCCATAGCCACGACGGGCAAGAACTTTAATAAGCGCTGGGGTTCCAAAGAGTGAGAGAAACAGTGCCAAGGCACCAGCAATCAAAATCAGCTTCATGCCTTCTCCTCACTCTCTCTGACTCTAATCATCCACTGTTCCGATATTGCATCTGACAACTCTTCTAACTTCTCTGATCTCGATGCTTTCACCAGAGCGACATCACCAGGGTTGATATGTGTTGCAACAACAAGTGCTGCAGCTTTATCTGCGCAGAGATGAACTGTCGTGGCACTGCCTGCTGCAATTTTCGCCCCATACTGGGGAGCTCCAACGCAGACAAGGTGATCAATACCAAGTTCTGAGGCAAGGGTGCCAATACCTGCATGATCGGCATCTGATGACTCGCCGAGTTCATGCATTTTTCCTAGGAATGCCCATGACTCTCCCCCGCGCTCTTGCGCAAAGAGAACTAAAGTCTGCATCGCCGCCTCCATTGCTTCAGGGCTTGCGTTATATGCATCATTGATAAGTACAAGGGATGGAAGTTCATTAATCTCCATGCGCCACTTCGCCTGAGATTCTGCAGTCGATAGCCCGCTAGCAATTTGATCAAGGGAGAATCCAAGAACTGTTGCAACCGATGCAACTGCTAATGCATTAGCTACTTGATGAAGTCCCACTATGCGAAGTCCTACTGCGCTGCGACCTTCTGGAGTCACAAGATCAAAATGAGCCCTTCCTTCGCGCACTTCAATATCTGTGGCACGAATATCGCACTCTGGACCTTCACCGAATGTGAGGTTCTTACCCTTATGTAGCGCTGCCATCTGTGGCGTGAATGAGTCATATGTACCCAAGATTCCAATTGCCTCTGGGTTCAGTGAACTAATAAGTTCAGACTTCGTCTGCGCAATTGCTTCAATCGAACCAAATTCACCAAGGTGAGCAGTTCCAACTTTGAGTACGAGGCCAATGTTGGGCTGCGCGATGCTACACAGATGCGCGATATCGCCCTTGTGGCGCGCTCCCATCTCAACGATGCAGTACTTCGTGCTCTCCGTGCATTGAAGGAGTGAGAGCGGTGCACCGATCTCATTATTGAAGTTTCCATGCGGTGCCACAGTTGGTGCCGCTGCTGAAAGGATTGCGAGCAACAACTCCTTCGTTGTGGTCTTGCCTTGTGAGCCTGTAATTCCGATAACTGTCAGATTAAGAAGATTACTGCGCACATGTTGCGCAAGCTTTCCGAGTGCGAGAACCACATCTGCAACAACAATATGAGGTCCTTCAACACTCTTTGTTGCCAATGAAAGAACTGCGCCATGTGAGCGCGCATCGGACACGAAATCATGGCCATCTACTCGATCGCCTTTGATTGCCAAGAAGAGTGAACCTGGTGTTGCATCCTGTGAGTTAATGACAGCTGCCTGCGTCACGGTGACATCTTCACCATGGAGAGTTCCTTGAATCACTGATGCGATTTCAGATGCTTTCATTGCAATCATGGCTTTTCCTCAATTGCTTGAGCTAAGACGAGTCGATCATCAAAGGCACTTACTACCCCAGCAATATCTTGCCCACTCTCGTGGCCCTTGCCCAGTACTAATACCGTGTCATTATCTGCAGCTAAGGCAACTGC
The DNA here is from genome assembly GCA_009701945.1 of Actinomycetota bacterium. GTDB lineage: Bacteria > Actinomycetota > Actinomycetes > Nanopelagicales > Nanopelagicaceae > Planktophila. The sequence continues at coordinate 1,675 of WLJF01000013.1, read as the reverse complement.
TGCACGAATAGCATCTGTGCGATCTTCAATAATCTGAGATGGCGCTTTGAAATCAAGAGATGAGGTCATCTGCTTCAAGATCTCACTTGGTTTTTCAGAACGTGGATTATCACTGGTGAAGATGGCAATATCTGCACCATCTACAAGTGCTCGGCCCATCAGAGGGCGCTTACTTGCATCGCGGTCTCCCCCGCAGCCGAGAACTGCGATGATCTTTCCAGGAGTAAATTCTCGAGCGGCTACGAGCACATTGCTCACCGCATCAGGTGAATGCGCATAATCAACGAAAGCTCTATAACGCTGGCCCAATGAGACTGCTTCGAGTCGGCCAGGTGCTCCTGATAACGATGGAGTAATTGTTGCAAGTTCAATCGGGTCAATTCCACATTCAACTGCAATAGCCAGAGCCAATAAGAGATTATCTAGATTAAATCCACCGGAGAGTTGTGTGTGAGAATCAATCAGAATTCCACCAGTACCCCGTGCGCTAAATTCAATCCCACGTGCAACGTTATGAGTCTGCGTAAAGTGCCATTCTGCAGCCTTGTTGGTACGAGAAATTCTCGTCACTGGAATCTTCACTTGCTCTGCAAGGCGCTGACCGTAAGGGGAATCAATGTTGATAAATGCTTTCTCTGCATACTCTGACGTGAAGAGCTCTGCCTTGGCAGAAAAGTAGGCGTCCATATCCTTATGAAAATCAAGGTGGTCTTGAGTTAAGTTAGTAAAAGCTGCAATTGCGAAGTGTGATCCCTTCATCCGCTTCAGTGTGAGCGCATGGCTAGAAACTTCCATCACAAGATGGCGCATATGGCGCTCACGCATGACAGCAGCAAGTGCTTGGAGATCAGATGCCTCAGGTGTTGTTCGCGAACTCTTTAAGCCTTCAGCGCCAATACGAGTCTCTACTGTGCCAATAAGACCAGTATCGCGGCCGACTGCTTCAAAGATTTGATAGAGAAGAGTTGAAACAGTTGTCTTGCCATTGGTGCCGGTAATTCCAATACTTACGAGGTCGCGCGTTGGGTATCGATAGAGCGAAGCTGCAAGAAGTGCTCCTGCCGTGCGCACATCACCAACGACAAGTGCAGGTACTCCTGTGCAATATGCAAGACCTGCTTCATCGGTAAGCACCGCTACTGCCCCACGCTTCATAGCTGAATCAATAAATGTTGCCCCATGCACGCGCGCCCCAGGGACTGCGATAAAGAGATCACCTGGTTCAACTTCAGAATCGATATGGGTAATTCCTGTAAATGAAAGTGATGCGCCTTTCAAAGATGCACCCACTAACTGCGCTGCATCTTCGAGGGTCGCAGTAAACGGTGCGAGTGGGCGAATCATTGCTTCTTGGCGCTTACCTGTGTTGCGCGTACGCGGGTGAGTTCTGATTGAGTCAATGCAACAGGAAGAACTCGAGTGCCTGTAGGGGCAACATGTTCTGATTGAAGAACAAAGGTCATAACCTTCTTAAAGACCGGACCACCAAGTGAGCCACCGTAGTGACCATTCTTTGGATCTTGCAGAGTCACACTGATGACATAACGTGGAGCATCTGCTGGTGCGAAACCAATAAAGGATGCTGTGTATCCGCTATAGCGACCTGTGTTCTGGTCATAACGCATCGCAGTTCCTGTCTTACCTGCAACGCGATAACCAGGGATTGCAGCACTTG